>WTCK01000115.1 GCA_013138615.1 Candidatus Thorarchaeota archaeon
GTTGTGACCAACATCTATGCAGGGACTAAGGGGAATAACTGGTACCCGGTCATGAAGAAACACAGGATCAAGTTCCTGCCGCTAATCAATGCAACGTACGTTGATGTAAAGCTTCCAAGGAAGACACTTGTTCTCGAGGACATCTTCGGTGAGGTTATTGCTCCCAAGGAAATCTTCGGTACGAACATCATTCATTTGCCTACGATAAAGACACACGGTCACACTCAGATGACTGGCGCGCTCAAAGACTCATTTGGCCTTTATCTAACAAAGAATCGACATCTAGCTCACCTGAAGATACACGAAGTTTTAGTTGACCTCTTACTGCTCCAGAAGACGATTTCACATTCTGAGTTCGTCATTACTGATGGCAGTGTTGTTGGCGATGGACCAGGTCCACGCACCATGGTCCCCAAGATCGGCAACGTTCTCATAGCAACCAGCGACATGGTTGCAGCTGACACAGTGCAAACCCGATTGATGGGCATTGACCAAAGACTAGTTCTCAAACTTCAGATGGCCAAGGAGCTTGGCCTTGGGGAATCAGACCCAGAGAAGATTGAACTCACAGGCGACTTTGAGTCATGGGATGACCTCCCGAATTTTCACCTTAGTCCGGGTAAGAGTCCCGTTATAACTTGGAATCGAGGGTTCCTGAAATTTCCAGGGATGGAAACATTCCTATTCAAATCCCCGTTGATGTGGTTGCCAACTCAACTTTCGGGTCTGTATCACGACGCGTTCTGGCTGCCACTGAAAGGTAAGAAGTGGGTCCGCTGGTTCCTTGAGGAAACGGAATGGGGTGAACTCTGGAAATCTTACTCAGCAGAATAGGAGAAGATTGGAATGGCAGTAAAAGACTACATCCGGCTTATGCGACCTCATCAGTGGTACAAGAACCTCCTTGTATTTTTGGCGATTGTCTTTGTAGAGATACCATCTGAATGGCCATGGGAAACCTTGCCTGCGGCTTACAATATTTGGAACTACCCGCCGCTGATTGTAGGTTTTCTTGTGTTCTGTGCTGTTTCCAGTGCAGGATACATATTGAATGACATTACAGATCTAGAACAGGATGCAGTACATCCAGAAAAGAGAGAACGGCCATTGCCCTCTGGTCGCGCATCGAGCGGGTCGGCTAAGGGACTAGCTGTCATCCTTTTAGCGATTGGGTTTACAGTGGCCTATTTCGAGAATGGATTCTTCTTCATCATCGTCGTCATGTACTTCGTCAACTCTCAACTCTACAACTACTTCTTGAGAAAGTGGGCCGTTGTTGATGTCGTCGATATCGCTTTTGGCTTCGTCCTAAGGGCTGTTGCTGGAACCGCAATCTTACTGGTGCCCTTCACATCCTGGCTAGTGATTGGGGTCTTCTTCTTTGCTCTCATCTTGGGATTCGGTAAGCGGAAAAATGAACTTCAATACCTTGGAGAGGATGCTGCGAAGCACAAGCCTGTTTTCACTCAATACACTGAAGCGATACTTGACCAAGGCATTACCATGTCGGCCACTTGGCTGGTTCTCTTCTATGCACTCTATACCTACAACAATTTCCCCGGGGAGATGATGGTGTATCAGCCCGTTATGATGACCGTGCCGATTGTTGCGGGACTCATCCTTCGCTATGTTTACCTCATCCAGATAGGAAGTCCCGTTGGCAGAAAACCGCACCTTGCTTTCAAGGACAAGGGGATTCTGTTTGGCGTCGTGCTTTTCATCATAGTTCTTGGGGTAGCGCTATTCTTCTGGCGAGGAATTCTTGAGATGCTCCTGACCATGTTCCCGGTATTTCCGTAGGTGCTTGCTATGAACGACAGGCTTTCCGCCTTTGATTTACACTTTCACACCCTCTACTCTAAGGACGGCCTGAATAACCCCCGAATGCTCTTCAAATACATGAAGCGTCACGGTCTCAGAGGGATTGCCCTTACAGAGCATTGGAAACCATCCATCCTAAAGGTCATCGAAAGAAACGGACGATTTCTATTGCCAGCTTGCGAGTACAAATGCTCCGACTATGGAGAGCTTATCGGATTGTTCATATCCGAGCCAATCGAGAACCGGTCATTTGTCGAGATTGCAGAAGACATCCATGCACAAGGCGGATTAACGATTCTCCCACATCCGATGGACCCCTTAAGAAAGCACACTGCGCTTAGGCGTGGCTTGCCTGAGGAGCTTGCAAGAAAACACGTTGATCTGATCGAGGGAATAAACTCCCGATGCATGGTGAACCTGTTCAATACGTGGGCACAGAAGTTAGCTAAGCGTCTTGGCAAACCAATGACTGCAGGAAGCGATGCTCATTCGTTCCTGGAGATAGGGCATGCAAGAACTTGGCTTCAAGATGTTGAAACAGCAGATGAAATCTACAGTGAGCTGAAGAAGGGTAGGACTCAGATTGTCGGTTACTGTTCATTTCCCTTGGTCCATTTTCCATCAATGTTCTGGCAAAGAATGAGGAGAATTGCTTATGACGAATGGTGAGGAAATCACGACACGGACAAGAAATGAGTTCATCAGTATCAGAAAGCTGATTGCATTCGTGCTCATAGGAGCTGTCGTCTATCTTGCTATACTGTTCTATGTTCAAATCGACCCCGTAATCGCTGCGATTAGCTCTCTTCCGTACTGGATTATCCCTGCCATGATTGCCATGTCGTTCCTGAACTACTTGATTCGGTATGTGAAGTGGCAGTACTACCTGCGTCGCATCGATGTCAACCTTAGTCACGCTGATAGCCTCAGTATTTTCCTGGCGGGTTTCACGCTCACGACTACTCCAGGCAAGATGGGGGAGGCCGTAAAGGGCGTCTTCATCAATGATATAGACGGAACACCCTTGGCCAAGACCGCTCCCGTCGTAGTTTCAGAGAGAGCGACCGATCTCATCGCGATGGTAATTCTAGCGCTGGTTGGCTTCATTATAGGTTTCGCGGGCGGAGACCAGCTTTACCTTGTTGTGTTGCTTGGAGCTGCAGCAGTTGTGGGCGCGATTATTCTGGGCCGCAGTGAATTCTATGACAGGATCCTGCAAAAGCTCACTTCTTTCGGACCATTAAGGAAATTCCTAGACGATAGCAATCTAATTGTCGACACTATGACTAAGACTATGTCTCCAAAACCAATGGCAGTAAGCACGGCGATTAGTGTTCCCGGGTGGTTCATGGAATGCGTCGCACTATGGCTTCTTCTCAGCATTCTGTCTGGTGCCGGATTTCCATCCCTTTCTCAAGCCTCGCTACTCCTGCTTTTGCAGGCAACATTCATCCACGCAACAGCGTCCGCCATCGGAGCAGTGTCCTTCATGCCAGGAGGACTCATCGCCTATGAAGGCACAGCTGGTATACTCATTCCCCTCTTGCTCGGTTTCACCGAAAGTCAAGCTGGAGTTGCGATAATCATCATAAGATTCGTAACTCTTTGGTTCAGCGTTGTAGTTGGATTCGTTGCTCTCGCGGTTGTCGAGAGAAGACGTCGTATGCGGGAGCAGAGCATTTCCCAGCAAGCTTAAAACCGAAGGAGAACACAACTCCGGCTGTGAGTCTAAATGAGCAGTCCTCTCGAAATGGCAGTGAGTAACGCCGAAGAAATAGTTACCAATGAAGAATTGAAGCATATACTCGAAACTAAGCCCGGCTTCAATTTCTACTATGGAACAGCTCCCACAGGTCCATTTCACTATGCATATCTAATACCGCTCAATAAACTGGTGCAACTGGCGGAACTTGGCGGAAAGGGTACCATTCTCTTGGCAGACTACCATGCACATTTGGACAGCCAGAAAACTTCCTTTGAATTGATGGACTTAAGATCGAAGTACTATGAAGAATGCATTCGCGGTATTCTCGGTTCTGCTTCCAAGAAACTGAAATTCGTTAGGGGCTCCACCTACCAACACAAGCGGGAATACGTCGAAGACCTATACAGGATAGCAGCCCGCGTAACGACGACGAGAGCCAAGAGAGCCGCAAGCGAAGTTGTTAGGATGCGAGGTGATGCCAAGGTATCTGAACTCCTCTATCCACTGCTGCAAATATTGGATGTGAAATATCTTCAAGCGAATATCACTGTAGGCGGCATTGACCAGAGGAATATCTACATGCTAGGCAGAGAGCATCTGGAAAACATCGGGTACAAGAAGGGAGCCTACATCTTCATGCCACTGCTACCTTCACTAAAGGGCGGTGGTGCCAAGATGTCAGCAAGTGATCCTTCCACGCACATCAGGGTGACTGACAGTCCTGAGAGTATCAAGTCCACCATTAGGAAGGCTTACTGTCCAGTGGGAGACTTGAAGCAAAACGCTATCACGACTACTGTGAGATACATCCTAATGCCACGACTGGGCAAACTCCAGGTTCCAAGGAAAGAGAAGTTCGGTGGCGATGTTGAGTTCAAGTCCATTGAAGCCTTTGAAAAGGCGTATGTGGAGAAGGAACTCCACCCAATGGACGTCAAGCAGGCGGTAACGGATGCATTGATTGACATTCTCAAGCCTGC
>WTCK01000120.1 GCA_013138615.1 Candidatus Thorarchaeota archaeon
GTCCAGATGACGCAGACCGAATCAAGGAACTATTCTATGATCTAAGTGAGGAGTCTATCTATTTCCGGTTCCTTACACCGTTGAGAAGCCTCAGAAGGCAGACACTCCAAGACTTCTACAATGTAGATCAGGACCGCGACATCTCGATTGTGGCAGTAATCAGCACTGACGATGAGAAAGAGGTTGAGGAAATAATCGGAGCAGGAAGATATCTGCTGGACCGAAGCAAAAACGAAGCTGAGTTTGCCCTACTTGTACAGGACGATTACCAAGGTCGAGGAGTAGGGACGTTCTTGCTGAACCACCTCATGCGAATAGCCAAGAGCAAGGGTGTCAAGAGATTCATTGCATACGTCCACCCCCAAAACCAGAAGATGGTTCGCTTCATCCATAAGACCGGGAAAGTTGTAGAGAGTAACCTGGCCATTCAAGATGAAGAATATACATTCAAGCTTCAGCTCTAAGAGGCTTGCTGGGATTATCGTTTCCCTCGTCATTACGCCATGTTTCAGAAGTGATTCCGTCATCGATGTTCATCGAACATAATGCATGGTAAGTAGTTGAAAAAAAGAGTTGACAATAAACCTATTACCCGTTCCAAGGATTGTAATCATAGAGGGCTTTAATTGGGAGCAGATGAACTCGATTCGGCATACCCAAGACAGGATCAGTATGGATATGCCGGACAGCGCTGCAAGTGGTGTGGAAGACATACACCAAATGCTGAGATCTGGGGCGTTTATTGCACGCCCTTGTGCAGGGCTGCTGACAACTACGCTAGTCACATCTGTTTCGAACTATTCCTGGTGATTATTAGCATCATCTTCTTCTGGATGCTTGCGTTAGGTACACTGCCTCCATCCGAGATATTTGGAACGACCGCGATTTTCGTAGTACTTGTAGCTTTGACTCTGTTAATGCTTTACTGTCTTAAGGGTGCAAGAAAGATGCGGAAGAAATCTGGACTGTGGCACTGAAATACCAGAAGGCGTTCATGATGAAATTCAAAGAAGGCTCCAAGAAGATGGTGATTTCTTGGAAATAATGAGTCTTTGGGGTTGACAGGAGAGTTCCACGAAAAGGGATTATTAGGTCAGGATTGCAAGCAATTAGCGTCCTAGACAAAGGAGTCGGACGTACGTGGATGGGATATCTGGAGAAGGCACCAGCTCTGATGAAGTATGCTCATGGTGCGGCAAGAGCGAAACGTCGAGCATTTGGAAAGTGGAGGGTTTTGCTTACTGTTCATTCAGGTGCTGTGCGGCCGCCCAGTATCGCAACTCCCTACTAGTCGCAGTTCTCCTTGTGCCATATCTCATTGCAATCGTGCTATTCCCGCAGATTATGTTCGAGATGATAAAGACCTACATTGGGGGTTCGACTAGCTCGCCGAATCTCACCAGTATCGCCATTAGTGTTTTTTTGCTGTTAGCTTTCTGCGCCTTCGGCATTGGATCACTTTATGCTGCGTACGTTGGATGGTCAATAAGACGGATGAGCGGCACTGAGTTCATAGGTCATTTGTCAGACGCTCAGAGATATCCAAAGAGAGAACAGTACGGTGACATGCATCATCGATGTGAGTGGTGTGGAGAACCGAGTGCGAATGTCTTTTGGAGTGGTAAAAAGGGGAAATATTGCTCTTTTCGATGCAATGCAGCTGGAAACTACCGTTCTTTTTTGCTCATGCTTTTTCTTGTCTTGGCCTTGACTAGCATTCCTGCAGTAATGATATTCATCATGAACGCAAGATCGCCTATCACACAAATCGATCCTTTTCTCGTCCTGTTACTTATCATTCTAGCAGCCCCAGGTTTGAGTTGCGCGTATGTCGTGCACGTTGGTAGGTCAATGAATCGGTCAAGGCAGACGAATGACACGTGATTTCATGACTCAGAAGAAAGATGGTGGGCCCGACGTGATTTGAACACGCGACATCTGCCTTATCAGAGCAGCGCAATAACCAGTCTATGCCACGGGCCCATGACTGGTAAATCGACAAAGTCACACATGATAAAAAGATTTTGCACTATTCGAGGGCTTCTGGAACAACTTCTTTGATCTTTTGGAGTGATTCGATTGCTTCCGCGGATGTCAGTTCGAATATCACCGGACCGTTGAACTTGTCCTTAACGACCTCCATGAGGAGTTCCCTAATTGGCATCTCACCCGTACCTAGAGCTATATGATCGTCATGGATTACAACGCCCTCTCGCTCCTCATAGATTCCATCATGTAGATGGAACTCGATGATTCTGTCCTTGTGAGCCTTGTAGAACTCAATTACCGATTCATCACCAGAGTAGTGTGTCAATGCATGGCCTGTGTCAAAGCATATGCCAGTGTCGTACTCATCTACTATCTCACGGGTAAGCGAAAACGGAAATTCGACGTTTTCGATTGCAAGCTTCTTTGGGTCTAGTTCAGACTTGGTGAGAACTTCCTCGACACTCTTTGCTGAAAATATGGACATATATCCACAGACCATCGCAACCATGTCCTTGGAGAAATCAAGTCGAGAGAACTCGGAGGCGAGTGCTCCAGTGGCATGGAAGACGTAAGCCTCGGGTTCCAAGGGCTCAGCGAGCTTGATTGAGCTCACGGTGCTGTCGATTGTTGCCCTTCTTACAAACTCGTTAAAACTAGCTGGCTCGGTGGACCAGAGGGGCAAGTGAACCGAATACGAGTGTTTGAGTTCATCCTTCAAATCGACCAGCTGATCAATGACATCCGCTGTCAATACACCCGGAGCGATGTGTTCAATGTCCATGGAAACCTCGATCACGCTGATGTGTTCCATCCCAACAGCTTCTCGTACAATCTCGACAATGTCGAAACGACTGAAGTCAGGAACCCCATTCACCACGATGCGGTCAATTGCAGGCTTAAACTCTAGAGGAACGACACCAAATCTCATTGTCATCAAGTCCTAGTTTTTGGGATATGAGAATGGTTCAGCCTCTTGAAGGGAGTTTCTGTAGTTTCTGATTCTCTATAGCGGGATCTATTTCCAAAACAACAACCTTGCGCATCTTGTCGTCTTTTCTGATTTTCTGGACTACATCAAAACCCTCAGTGACCTTCCCGAACACTGTATGCTTGTTGTTAAGGTGTTTACAGCTATTCCCGTTTAGAACTATGAAGAACTGAGACCCACCGGTGTTTTGTCCCGCGTGAGCCATAGAGTACGATCCGTCTTCATGGACCTGCCTTTCTCCAGTTGTTTCGCAGGGGATTGCATATCCAGGGCCACCAGAACCATTACCGAGTGGATCGCCACCTTGAATTACAAAATTAGGCACAACACGATGAAAAGCTAGTCCATCATAGAAGCCGTTCTGGGCCAACGTGACGAAATTCTTGATTGTATTGAGTGCATCGTCATTCCAGAACTCCGCCATTATGTCGCCCTTATCAGTAGTTATTTTCACTCTGGTCGTCATTTCAAACACCTGTAGTTATACATGCAGGCTCAGATTTTCGCTCCCTTTAGAGGTTACGGACCTGCACTCCATCGTGAACAGCTTATGGCTATCTTCTTATTAGCACATCAGAATGAGTTGAAACGATTGCATGACTGTCATCAAGGAGTATTCAGAAGGCAGGACCACATTCCTGTGTGCAGACGTAGAGCATTACAGTAGAGACCAGGGGTTGGCTACATCAGATCTGCCAGTTTTCTATAACAAACGCATGCAGCTGAACCGGGATATCTCAGTTCTCTTCCTCTCTGCCTACATGAAGAAGAACCCCATGGATTTGATGTGTGAGCCTCTCACCGGATCAGGCGTTAGAACTCTTCGCTATCTTAACGAGTGCCCGGGTGAATTCCGCGCAGAAATGTTCGATGTCAACCCATTGGCTGTGGAAATGGTGCAGAAGAACATAGAACTGCTCAGTCTTGAAAAGCGTGCACTTGTGAAGAGGGGTGACGCTAAGGTGTTGTTGATGACCGAGTCAAGGGGCAAGAGGTTTGATTATGTGGATGTTGACCCGTTTGGTTCACCGGCGCCGTACTTGAACGCCGCTATTCAATCGCTCAACCCGCGCGGAGCAATGCTGGCTCTAACTGCGACCGACATGCCAGCCTTATGCGGAGTGTATCCACGCGTCGCCCTGAGGAAGTATGGAGGGTCGTCCATAAGAGCGCCATTTTCACATGAAATTGCAGTTAGGTTGCTGGTGGGACTCACATACTCCGTGGCGGGTATGAATGATCGCTCCATCAGTCCACTGGCTGCATTGAGCACGGATCACTACATCAGAGTCTGGTTCGGAATCAAGGCAGACAGAATCACATCTAACCGACAGGCAGATAGTATGGGTTTCATGCGTTACTGTCCGAACTGCATGCATACTGAATCAGTATCACTCAGAGCTATTTCACCGGGTTCTGGATTCCAGCATCAGAGAGAGAATTGCGATGGCAAGGTGCGGGGTGCGGGTCCTTTATGGATTGCTAACATATATGATTCCGAATTCTTGAACTTGGCTGGAGAAATGCTTCCCGATTACGAGGATTCATTCCACAAGCGCGTTCCTCGACTGTTGGATTTGATGAAAAAGGAGTGTGGCCTGATGAAACATGCTTATGTCGATCTTCACGAGCTGTGTGATCTTCATAACCTTGTGCCGCCCAAGACCACAGCAGTCATGGAGGAACTCAGAAACATGGGCTATAGAGTGTCACAAACGCACTTCCGACCTACTGCAATAAGGACAAATGGGCCGGTCAACGATGTAGTGCGCATCATCAGCCAGCTCACAGGAGCGGGATAACACAATGGGAAAGCCTAGAGGCGGTGAAAAAGACCGAAAGAAGGAACGGTACTACCAAGCCGCCAAGAGACATGGATACAGGAGTCGGTCTGCCTACAAGCTTAGACAGATTGCGAAGAAGCACAATCTTCTCAAAGGCGTTGACAAGGTCCTAGAACTCTGTTGCAGCCCAGGCGGGTGGACTCAGGTCCTAAGAGAGATTGACCCTGGACTCAGAATCGTTGCCGTGGATTTGAGTCCCATGCCACCAATTCAGGACGTGAAGTTCATCCTAGGAGACATCACGAATCCTGAGATTATTGAAACGATCGAAGCGGCAATCGAGGGAGCAGTAGACCTAGTGCTTTCGGATTGTTCACCCAATGTTTCGGGAACATGGAGTCTAGATGCTGTCAGGCAAATCTACCTCGCAGAACACACAATTGAACTTGCACACAGAATTCTCACGAAGAACGGGAAAGTTCTGACCAAGGTCTTCCAAGGCCAAGGGTTTCAGGAGTTTCTCAAGTCAACTCGTACAAAGTTCAACTCCGTGAAGCTTGTGAAACCCGAAGCATCAAGAAGCACTAGTGCCGAGATTTATCTTATGGCAAAAGGTCCGATTAGGAAGAATATCAGGTAGATTGTTGATTATCACGAATCCGGGCTGAGCAACCAATCTTCCAATTCCCTACACACGATTGGCGAATCAGGTTGCCTCACTCCACACTTGCCAATTTTCAGACAATGGAAACATGGGCAGCC
>WTCK01000076.1 GCA_013138615.1 Candidatus Thorarchaeota archaeon
GTCCATCATCGTGAACCTGACCAGTTTCTCCATTCCATCCTTTAGCTGCTTCTTCTTGATGCCCGCCTTCTTGAAGCTTTGAGGAGCGCCAATCTCAGTCATCAAATCCCGTATCTTCTGTGCAAAAGCCATTGACGCCTTCACATGATTCTTGATTTTAATGCCAACAAGCGCCGCCAGTTCGGAGTAATACATCGCTGCTTCAGGACTGGCAGTGCAATTGTACTCAATCGTGTACGGCAAAGCCATACCAACGGCCATTCCGTGCTGCATCCGATGAACAGAGCCCATGCAGTGTCCAAGAGAGTGAGCGAGTGCGACCTGAGAGTTGCTGAATGACATGCCCCCTAGATTGGCTGCAATGAGCATCTTCTCACGAGCTTTCAAGTCTTCGAGGTTGTTGACTGATATCGGGAGCCATTCAAAGACCAACTTGACTGCCTTCATGCTACAGGCATCTGAGAAATCGTTCTTCCAGAAGGATACATACCCCTCAACAGCGTGGGTTAATGCGTCCATTCCTGTGTATGCTGTCAATGCTTTCGGGAGTCCCTTGACAAACTCAGGCTCTAAGATAGCGATATCCGGCACCAGTTCCCTGTTGGCAGTGGCGAACTTCCGACCAGTTTCGTCCTCTCTGATAACAACTGCTCCTGTCGCGTCTGAGCCTGTGCCCGCAGTGGTTGGGATGCAAATCAATCTAGCCTTGTTCCGAAGCCCAATCGGCTGGAGCGGTGTAACTGCTTTCAAGTCGGTATCAGGGTGCTCGTAGAGGATCCATGCTGCTTTAGCAGTGTCCATGACACTTCCTCCGCCAACTGCAATAATCCAATCCGGCCCGAACTCGCGCATGGCCGATGCTGCCGCCTTGGCCACTGAGATTCTCGGGTCTGGCTCTGCACCATCCCAGATGGCAGATTCCCAGCGCTTGGTCGCAAGGATTTTACAGATTCTCTCAGGAAATCCCAGCTTGTTCACAACTGAATCTGTAATGATCATTGCCTTTCGACCTTCAACTAGGTCGAGCTCATTTATTGCCTCTTCACCAAAGATAACCTTGGGGATACCAAACCACCAGACCAATGTATACATCTCCTGAATCTTATGCAGCCTAACAGACTGCATTGCGACATCTACGCGTGAGGTGCCGCTGAACTCCCCTTTAAGGCCGTCGAATCACTTTCCCAACACTTTGCCGGGAATAGTTTCAAGCAGCATCTTTGCTTCAGTCATGATATTGTTGATGAGGTCTGCTGTCGTTGGCAGGTCGTGTATCCGCCCTACGACCTCGCCGCCAAACAGCAATGCGGTGTCTTCCTTACCATCCATTAGGTCAGTGAATCCAGAGCGCTCAAGGTCGAGAATCGCTTCAGTGGACTCCACGGGCTCTCCCAGATAGAAACGGGGTGCATCCTCCAGAGTGCGCTCTACGATCTCCTCTGCTCTCTTGTTTCTGATAAAACGCATTGGACCAAACAGCCCACGCCCTGCAAGTGTCTGTCGCTCCTCTCTATTCACAACTGCTTGTTTCCACATAGGTTCAAAGTCACTCTCCTGAGTTGCTATAAACCGGGTTCCCATCTGAATACCAGCCGCACCCATCATCAAAGCCGCGGCCAGTGATCGCCCATCACAGAATCCTCCCGCTCAAATGACAGGAGTCTTGACAGCTTTAGCTACTGCAGGAACAAGCACCATTGAATGCACAGGATCCCACGAGATATGTGCCCCTCCCTCATGTCCTGACGCGATAATCGCATCCACTCCCGCTTTCTCTGCCTTCTTAGCGTGATATACTGAAGGCACAACATGGAACCACAACAGCCCATGCTTCTTTATTTCCGCCCATGGAGTTGGATTTCCTGCTGATGTGACTATCACTCGAAGTCGGCGCTCAATGTCCGAATCTGATTGTATCGACTCTACTGTCTGTCGTACAAACATCTCTGAGGCAATAAGAAACTCAGCGGCGACAGGCACGTTCACTCCGAAGATGCCGCCTGATTTCCTAGTTCCGCTAGCTACTGCCTCTATCGACTTCTCGAGAATCGCCATCGGAGGGTCTGAATCTGAACCGAAGAGTCGCTTGGCGTCAATGGGCGCTGCTTCCGGGAGAAGGGTTGCAGCCATCCCGATGCTGCTAATTACACCAAGGGCACCGGCATTTGAAACGGCAATAGCAAGGTCCTCTGTCTTGTACGGACCCATTCCTCCTTGCAGTATCGGGTGCTTGATTCCAAGTAGGTCACACAGTTCGGTATGGATGACACTCATAGTCTACCGGAATCTATTCCGTCCGATTTAAGTATGCCACAAGCCTGCTACTCATCGACGAACTTAGTCGGCACGCTTGCTGCGGTTGACACAAGCTCGGCAGCAGCTTTTGTATAGCGCATGATCTTGCCCATGTTGTCGCCTTTGCCAAGACTAAACTTACGGGACATTAGTCCCTTTATCGGGTCTATTTCTCCTGCGAATAGCTTCTTCCAGTTGGCATAAGTTCCTGAATAGGTAAACTCCGCCTTATCGTCATCCTTTGCCATTCTAGCCTCTCTGCAGTCACCATGCCAGAGGTCTATGTAAAGTTTCATAGGCTCTTTGATAGTATCCCCGTCAGCCGTGACCTCAAAAATAAAATCGCCTTCCCAATCGCTCGCTGCGTCCTTGTACGCGGCGTTTGCATTAAGCAGTTCCCAGTATTTTGCTATCCACTCTTCAGAGGGGAACAGAAGCTTCTCTTTATTCATCGGAGTATCTCCATTGTCTACTGTCAACTGGTAGTTGAGAATCGAGAGAAAAGCCTTCTGGCTCGTGTGTATCATTCATCAAGGAACCTTGTAGGCACTCCTGTTGATGTCGCGACAAGCTCTTGGGCGGCACTAATGTGGCGCAACACCTTCACCATGCTTCCTTTGATCTTGAACCTGCGTGAAAACAATCCCTTGATTGGGCCTATTTCCTGACTAAGGAGTTTCTTCCAGTTTTCGAGTGTTCCAGAGTAGACAAACTCGGCAGATTCCCCGGGTGCGGCAGGATGAATTGCCCTGCACTTGCCATGCCATAAATCTACATACGCTCTAATCGGCTCTATCACAGTCTTGCCATCTGAATCAATCTGGAATATGAAATCGCCTTCCCAGTCTTTTGCCACCTCTTCGTACTGCTGGTTGCTGTTGAGGAGTTCCATGTATCTCTCTAGCCATTCCTCGGACAGGAACAGCAGCTTACCCTCGTTCATTATGATCCTGCAATAGTGTCCAAGTAAGCATTAGTTTTTTGGTTTCGAAAATGATTGCTTTTTCTACGAGGGCAACCATAGAGGAAGTTTGAGCGCATCTGCAAGCTTGGCTTGCTCCTCGTTTCGTCCAACTCCGTTCAACCAATGTGCATCACTACCGAGTGTAAAGCGGCATCCTTGGTCCCTGGCGGTTTCGAAGAAATCAAGGTTATCCGGTGGGTATCTCGAATTCAGTTCCACTGCCACATCATTCTCAGCCAATGCAGACGCAACGATTTCGCCATCAGCCTGTCTGTATGTGGATAGATAGCCATCAAAGTGGCCTAGGATCTGCATCACTCCTCGTTTGGATGCTCCAATCACAGCAGACGCCCACCTAGATGAGTCGCTGCCCCAGTG
>WTCK01000059.1 GCA_013138615.1 Candidatus Thorarchaeota archaeon
ATGCACACGAACGTGACGCATTGACCGCTGCAGTTTACGCATATAGGAGCATGCTGCCAAAGTTTCAGCAACTAGAGCATAAGGTGCGGGAGGAGCAGATTGCTGTTGATCGATCTCATCTTAAAGCCTTGATTCTCAAGGGCATGTCTATGAATGAGGCCATTTCAAGTTTGATCCACGAGGAATCAGAGCCAATCGATATAGAACCTGAACCTGATGTCCCTGAAGAAGAATTGACTCAGGAACGGTTTGATACAATTCGTTCCAAGCTAGAGGCTCTTCGAGCAGAGAATAGGCTTTTCGAGGATAGAATAGAGGATTTAGAGCGACTAGTCGAATTCTTGAAGTTCAGAGAGAGCGAGTTGACATACAGCCTTGATATTGTCACTCAGAAGAATCACTGGAATGTCAAACGCGACCGTGAGGTAGTTAAAAAGCAGTCAGAATTGAAGCAGGCTCAACGAGATATTGAAACACTCAGCAAACAATTGAGGAATCTTCAAAGCCGTTTGACGCAGCTTAGGGGCGTCAAGCATCTCGAGATACGTGGTGATATGCTGGCAGTGAAAACCCTTGAGAAGTTCACGCAAGAATCCATTGAGGAGTACACTCGCAAGGTCGCACCCCTGAAACACGGCGACATAATCCTCTTTGAAGACGCGAGCGGGGGTGGGCCAACTACTGCACAAATGCTGATTGACCGCGAAATTCGAGCAATCATCATTGATACACCACTTTCTCATCTTGCAAGGGCGGAGCTTGTTGACGCTCTAATACCAGTCATTGATGCGAATGAAGTCGACCTGAAAAGAGTAGATGAATTTGCTTTCGTTAACAGAAAGAAATTCGAGCACCAGCTCCAAGAGTTTATGAAACGCGTTCAAGAACAAGCGCGGATAAAAGGTGAAGACCGCCTAGTGGCCATGGTTGAAAAGTACAGGCAAGAAACTGAGCGTTAGTCACTGGACACGTACCCTACTCACTCTGGGATTTGAATCCAAAGGATGTTGTTTCCTCTAATCAGAATTGACCCGTACTTCGCCTTCGTTTCATCATTCTCAAGCTCCACCGCATCTCCAAGTGTCAAATTCATGTACTGATCACACCTTGTTAGGCGTCCGCGGAAGATGCGATCGTCTTTGAGTTTGATTGAAACTATGTCGCTAAGGCGTTGCTCTAGAGCCTTAATTGGGCTATTCTCTGCGGGCACGGGTACTTCCTCATTGGGGGTGGCTTGGGCGGCGATTATAAACCCTTTGCTCTCTGAAGGCAGAACAGTCGCAACGAAAGAGTATTTGCCTAACTATTTCACACTAGGAATTACCTAAAGGACAATCATTTGCGGGAATGAACGACCATGTCACTACTATGCTTGGGGTTGGAGGGAACTGCACATTCATTTGGAGCTGGGGTTGTGTCCAGCAAAGGTGAAGTTCTCTCCAACGTTTGGCATATGTTGTCCCCTGCTGAGGGAGGAATTCATCCACGAGAGGCCAGTCGCCATCATTCTGACATGGGCCCCGAGATAGTTAAGCGTGCATTGGATGAGGCGGGAATCAGTCACAACGATATTCAGCTTGTTTCTTTCTCAAGAGGGCCTGGACTTGGACCTTGTCTGCGAACCACCGCAACAATGGCCCGCACATTGGCACAGAAACTATCAGTTCCACTTATCGGCGTGAATCACTGTGTAGCACACATTGAGATAGGTTGTCTTGAATCGGTATTTGAAGACCCTGTAACAATATACGTGTCGGGGGGAAATACACAAGTCATAGCTTTTGCCGGTGGACGTTTTAGAACATTCGGCGAAACACTCGACATAGCATTAGGCAATATGCTCGATGTCTTTGGTCGTACCATTGGCATGAGATTCCCTGCAGGCCCGTCAATCGAACGTACGGCTGCAAAAGGGGTTGAATATCACCAACTTCCCTATTCAGTCAAGGGCATGGACCTGAGCTATTCAGGCATGTTGACTGCCGCCAAGAAGCTCCATTTAGAGGGAGTCCCTGTTGCTGACATATGCCTAAGCATCCAAGAAACCGCATTCGGGATGCTTGCCGAGGTTGCAGAACGTGCAGTTGCTCACACGAAGAAGGACGAACTTCTTCTTACTGGTGGAGTGGCCCGCAATAACAGACTCACTGAGATTCTCGAAGGCGTGGCAGAACGTCACGGTGCCAGCTTTCACAGAGTTTCACCACCTCTTGCAGGTGATCAAGGAGCAATGATTGCCTGGACGGGGATTCTCCAGCATCAAGCTGGAGATGAGCTTCCCATATCTGACTCGCATGTGATGCCCAAGTGGCGCACTGACGAACAGGACATAACCTGGAGGTGCAAACTCTGAAGAAGCAGTTGCTGACACTTGGGGCTGAATCCGCAATTTACATAGTTGAATACTGGGGCAAGACTCTTGCACTTAAGTGGCGACCCATCAAACCCTATCTACACAATGAGATAGACAAGCTGCTTAGAACATCCCGAACCAGTAGGGAGTGTAAGATGCTGACCTTTGTGCGCACACTGGGAGTCCCTACTCCAGCCGTACACTTCGTTGACATCAGCCATCACTTAATTATAATGGATTTCATTGAGGGCCAGCAGCTCAAACAGCTTGTTGGCGTTTCGAGCAAGAAGAGAATCGCCTCGCTTTGCCACGAATTCGGAAAACTGCTTGGTATTATGCATCTGAGTGACGTAGTGCATGGGGATCCGACAACTAGCAATGTAGTTGTTGACACGCAATCCAAAATGTGGCTTGTAGACTTTGGACTAGCAGAGAAGAACGCTACTATTGAGATGAAGGGAGTCGATATACATCTTCTTCGACATACCTACGAAACCACACATTGGGACCTCCAAGAAACTATGCTGGAATCCACAATGGATGGTTACATCGAAGTATCAGGTGATGCCGCAGAGCCAGTCCTCGCAAGAGCAGATGAGATTCGAGAACGTGGACGTTACCATTGACATCCATTCAAAGCGTTGATATGAACCGGGATGCGATGAATCTTCTATTAGACCACAGTCAGTTGATGCGAGCCACAAGAATAGGTTTATATTTGCAGCAAAAGGCGGAGGGAATTACACGGTTTCTCAGAGCTCTATGAGAATTGTAAGAGGCAATCCTGATGGCAAGAATGCACACTAGACGCAAAGGTCAGTCTGGAAGCAAACGCCCCTCAACACTACGGGCGCCAGAATGGATTGATAAAGAAAAGGATGCAAAGTGGGTTGAGGCCAAAGTTGTTGAGCTTGCCAAGGCTGGGAACACGCCTTCAATGATAGGCTTAATCCTTCGCGATCAATACGGCATACCCTTGGTAAAAGTGATAGCAGGTAAACGAATTCTTGATATCTTGCGCGAGAACGAGCTTGAGAGAAGAGTTCCTGAGGCCATTCGCAATATGATTGCAAAAGCCATTACAATTCGCAAACATTTCGAAGAGAACAAGAAGGATTATTACGCCAAGCGCAGCATTCAACTTATTGAAAGCAAGATTCACCGGCTGTCTAAGTACTATAAGAAGACCCAAGTTCTGCCTCCCGATTTCAAATACACTCCAGCCGAAGCTGCTTTACTCTTGAGATAATCTTATCACCCTGAGCGAGTTTCTCTGAACTGAAATGAGTAAGAAAGCTCAGAGGTCTTCTAGTTTCAAGTCCCTTGAAAAACAATCAGAACAAATCACTTTCAGGAAGAACGACCATTTCCTTATTGTAAGCTCTCCATATCCAGACGCAACCCTATC
>WTCK01000151.1 GCA_013138615.1 Candidatus Thorarchaeota archaeon
CTTTCCATGAGGTCTTCAAGGCGAGGTTTCCAGGCTTCAAGTTCCTCTAAGGAATATCGATAGTTGTACCATGGACGAGAACCTTGACCGTGCCAGCGGATGTATGCAAAATCGGTAGTGATACGCAGATTGATTGGCAGCTTGGGCTCGTCCACAATCACGTGCGCGACGCCATAGTCCTCAAGCAGCTTCCAGACACGATTGTTCAGCCAACTCTCGTGCCGGAACTCTATTGCATATCTGAATGAACCATCGAGCCTAGAGAAGAACGATTCGACATCTGCCATGTTCGAGATGTCCCACGGAGGTAGTTGGATCAATAGCGCTTCAAGACGGTGTTTCATAGGTTCCATGAGCGAAAAGAAGTCAGAGAGTACAGCTCCGCCCTCACCGCTCAGGTCCAGCTTGTGCTCATGCGTGACCTTCTTTGGCAGCTTTGCTGTGAAGAAGATGTCTTCATCCTTGATGTTAGCAAGATGCTTGATGAAGCTTGGAGTCGGGAGAGCATAGAAAGTCGAGTTGATTTCTGCTGTGTGAAATACACGAAGATACTGTTGGAGTAGAGATCGTCTAGAGTGATAGAAGACTCCTCGCCAGCCTTTGTCATCATCATATGACCAGCCGCTAGTTCCGATATGCAATCCCTTACGCATGCTAACCCCATAATCAAGTATCAAGCACAGTCTTTTGTCTTCCGACGTGGGATTATGACAAGGCATTGACGATAGAAAGACATTCATAAGTGGCAGAGCTTTGCATTCGCTCGTGACTGGAGATGAAGGCAGAGAAAATCAAAGCCGAGTTTGCTAACCTGCAAACGCACATGGGCCCCCTGAGGGATAGCAAGTTCAAGATGAAGTGTGATGTCACATACGAGGATCTACTTCTAGTCATGGACGGGGGAAAGAGAGTTGTTCGACTTCATGCACGCAACATAAACAACGTCCATCTGGAGAAGAAGGCGATTCGTATTGCCGCTCTCAATTTCGAGGTCAAAGATGATGATGGGGATGTGAGTGTTGTAAGCGGATCCATCAGGCTTGAGGTTGGAAATGATGCTGAAGCTTGGTACAAAGAACTCTGGGGATAGGGATACTGAACGATGTCTGAAAGAATTGAATATGTTGAGCTGCGATTCGCTGACCTAATGGGCCGTCTCAAGGGAATGACGGTGCCCTGTAAATCTGCAGAAACAATAGAGGAACTCAAGAAGGACCCAAATCTCAAGAAAGGCACAAGCGTGGATGGTAGTTCAATCACCGGGCTCTCAAGAGTTGAATCATCAGATCTTCGCCTTGAACCTGACATGTCTACGCTGATTGAAATCCCCTATGCTTCACAACGTATTGCAGCAGCAATGTGCTTTGTGAAAGACAAAATGGTGCCTGCAACGGACCAGAAATATTACCCAAAGGACACTAGGGCGACCCTCCACTCTGTCTGTGAGAGGTACCTTCCCGGCGACCTACGCCTAAGTGTCAAGATTGAGCCCGAGTTCCACATCATAACCTCCGACGGCGACCCCTTTGATTTCGCTGGTTATGCCGACACATTTCCAACAAACCCCGGGTCCGACATCTTGCTCGAGATGGCTGCGGCAGTGAAAGACTATGGCATGCGTCCACGAGTGATACATCATGAAGTGGGGAAATCTCAACAGGAAATAGAGATTGACTACGCAGACGTCAGAAAGATGGCTGACTTCGTTCTACTATTCAAGAACCTCGCCAGGGCCATCACTCAGAACTACGGCCTCGACGTTTCATTTATGCCCAAGCCCTTTGCAGGGTCTGCTGGAAATGGACTTCATTGTCATATGCAGCTCTGGGATGGAGATAGAAACCTGTTTGGAACAGATCAGGGGGATGATCTCTCGGAAACTGGCAAGATGTTTGTTGCAGGATTGCTTCATCATGCGCCTGCAATCACAGCCCTAGCCAACCCGAGCGTAAACTCGTACAAGAGACTAATTCCCCATTATGAGGCTCCGGTCTACATTTCGTGGGGTTTGAGAAATCGCACAGTTCTCATCAGGGTGCCCCAATTCAGCACACGTGACAAAGCAGCGATTGAATTTCGGTCTCCCGACGCGACCACTAATCCCTACCTCCTGTTTTCAGCTGTGATAGCCGCAGGCATGGACGGTGTCAAGAGAGAACTCAAGCCACCAGAGCCGAGAAGTGAAGATGTATTCCATATCACAGATGAAGAGAGAGAAAATCTAGGGATAGGTACGCTTCCATTAACGTTGGATGATGCCTTGAATCATCTTGAAGAATCTAGTCTAATGAAAGAGGCACTTGGTCCTGAGCTCTTCGAAACCTATCTGAAGGTGAAGCGAGAAGAGTGGATGGAGTATCAAAGCTTCATTGTGACTGAATTTGAATGGGAGAAATACCACAACATCTAGGCGCTGTTGAAGTACTTCGCCAGCCTGTCAAAGGCCTCATCTATCGCTTCGGGAGTTAACGGTCCTATTGAAAGGCGGATGTGACCTTCTCCGGCGTTACCGAAGATAGTGCCCGGCAAGACCAGCGTCTTTGTGGACTGAAGGATATCCAAGACTAGCTTGTGGGAATCTGTACAACCCTTGACTCGTGGGAAAAGGTAGAATGTCCCACCGGTTCGTACGGTTTCAAGCGCATCGATTTCATCAATCCGTATGTAGGCTAGATCCCGAAGAGACCCTAAATGCTTGATTTCAGATTCCACTGCATCAAGCCCGGTCTTCAGTATCTCAAGGGCAAGGAACTGTCCGGGGGTCGGTGCACAGATAGTTACTGTATCCTGTACCTTCATGAACTCCTCAATGAATAAGGAAGGTCCAACAAGGTAGCCGGTTCGCCAGCCGGACATTCCAAAATCCTTAGAGAAGCTTCCCAGCGTAACTACTTGATCACGTGCGTCCTTTCTGGACCGAGGACTATAGTGTGTTGACCCGTCGTAGACAAGCTGCGAGTAGGTTTCATCTGAGATTAGCATGATGTCGCGTTCGATACACAAGTCGACAACCTGGTCAATCATCTGACGATTGTATACGGCGCCTGTAGGGTTGTTTGGTGAAACGAGGAGTATTCCACGTGTGCGTTTGTTAACTGCTGCTTCTATGTCCTCGAAGACTGGCTGAAAGTCGCTTCCAACTGGTATATTGACAACCTTGCCGCCCACAAGCTGGACCGCCATGACTGAGTTGAAGTAGTATGGTGACGGAATAATCAGATTGTCGCCTTTGCCCACGATTGTCAACACAGTCCCAGCGAATGCTTGGTTTGCGCCTGCAGTAATGGTCACTTCGCTATGTGGGTCTGCGTGAACACCCGAGGTTCTCCGCAGGTATAGGGCCAGCTCTTCTCTGAGTTCGATGTGTCCTTGGTCAGGAGTATACCTGTGAATGGCTGGATGCAGAATTCTCTCGCTGAATGCAATCAACGGCCGATGCGGTGGAATATGGCCTGGTAAACCCTGCCCAAGGTCAAGAAAATCGGGAGACCCTACAAACTTCCTAGCAGCCTCACTCAGCTTCACTATTGGAGGCAATCTAATTTTTTCGGTGCGAAACTTCATGATGTGACACCACTAAAACGCAACGGAATACAACTGACTAACGAAGCAAAATGCGTTTCGCATGAACCAGTAATCCTCGTTTGGACTCAAACGGGCTATTTGGTCGACTTGGACCGGAAACCCCTACAGCGATTCAACTCAATCTTAATATTCACTGGCGTGGGAGTATTGCTTGGAGTTCATTCGAAATGACTGAAGACTGCAAGGCAAGGATTTTGGGTTCGCCTGAGGCGCAGGTTGTGCAAACCAAGGAAATAGTGATGAAGGCCCCGCTCCTCGTGTGCGGTTTCCCGTCTGCAGGAGTTGTAGGCACAATCGCTGCCAATACAATCATTGAGCAATTCCAAATGGAGGAGAGGGCGCATGTCAGGTCGAAATACATGCCCTCCGCCGCTGTGTTTCTGGACGGACGACTGCGACATCCATTCAGAATCTACGGCTCGAAGGAGCGAAATCTGCTTGTTGTTACAACTGAGCTCCCTGTGGCTGAGGAAGGAATGTATTACGTAAGCTCGGCCCTCTTGGACTGGGCGGCGAGTGTAGGTGTCAGAGAAACTGTCATTCTTGATGGGATACCTGTTCAAGGTTTGCCAAAGAACAGGAAAGTCCTCTATGCAGCTGAGGAAGAGAAGATTGCAGACCTCGACAAGGACGAGAAGATGGAGATTCTACGAAAGGGCATTATCACGGGCATTGCAGGTTCAATACTGTCTGAAACACTGTGTCGGGACATGGTTGGTTTCGCCCTTCTGACTCCGGCCGTTGCCATCGTTCCTGACCCAGAGGGCGCAGCAGAACTTCTTGAGGCTCTTAACAGACTCTATGATGTTGGGGTAGATGTTTCAGGCTTGATAGAGAGCGCAGAAGCAATCCGCAAGAAGAT
>WTCK01000110.1 GCA_013138615.1 Candidatus Thorarchaeota archaeon
ATCCTTGATCAACTCACTAACGGGGTCAGTAATGCGTTGATTCTGAGAATGAGGGTCTACGATAGGCAGAGATGCCAATTCACGGTTAGAAACATGGTTATTCGCGTTGCTCAAATCGAACCTCCAGTTGAGGAGATCCGAGTTAAGGATGCCAAGCAGGTAGGAGAGCAACCCCTCATTTTCCGAGGGGCTCACTGCAACATAATTGCATGAGTTTGCGAGGACGATTTCAGGTGGGACCATGGCAAATTTGAGACGCCAGCGTTGTGCACGGTTTGAAACCTGTTGGCAGGCTATCCGCGAATCGAAGATGTGAGGACTTCTTGCAGAGGAACCCAGTGATTTGACAAAGGACGACAGTCCAACGCTCTCAGACTTGAGCTTGATTGGGCGCAGTGTGTATCGTGAGATGTCCGCTCCTCTGACAAGGCGACTACCCTTCTTGCCTAGTTTGATGTGTGCCTTGCTCAGCGTGAGGTCAAGCTCACCCCTTCGATTCTGAAGCCAAGGGAGTGAGCCGAGGTTCGGATTCTTGTGAAGTTTCTTCAGTATTCGCCATCCTGTCCGATTCACTCTTGGTATCACCATGGATTCGCCCATGACTTGTTCGATATCATTGACTCTGAGTTTCAATCTTGTCTTCGCCTGGGCATCATGAATGTCGCTCAATCCGAAGCTTGCGCTCAGACTTTCTGTCTTACTGCACGTTTCAACAGTCATCACACAGACGGATTGAGTAACACCGGGGAACAGTCTTGCACGCTCGGCGTACTCATCTATACGCAGTAGGCAGTGCTTGCTCAATAGATGCCGCCGGAGCAGTCCAGCAGAAATATCTCCAAGGAGTGTGGAAGGAACGACGAACCCAAGGCGGCCTCCAGGACGTGCTAGCCGCAAGGTTTGTTCGATGAATAGACGATAGGCATTAATCGTGTAACGATTACCGAGCGAATACTCTCCTGAGTTTCTGAAGTATGCTATGTCTTCCCGAAGAGCAACCTTGTAATCCTCAAATCCCTGCAAGTGAATATTCCGGTCACCCGATTGAAGCCGCTCTCTCAGGAATTCAGCCAAATTTGGCTTGAGCATCTCATAGGGGGGATTCATCACAATGAAATCAAAGCCCCTTACGCCCTGAGCAAGCACCTCGGGGAATTCTGTTCGCCATTCAAAAGGATATCTGGAGTCAGGGTCCTCAAAGAAGCTCGTGTGGTTTGCAGTCCCGTCCCACCCATTCATCATCACCAATGAGTTGCCCTGCTTCAGTCGTACCCCGAAGGAGGAGGGCGCAGATGCAGGGTCTTGTTCTAGAAGAAGTGCAATGGAAATGTCTGCAATCCCAAGTGCGGCTTTGTCAACGTCTACTCCGAATAGATTTTTGCGCAGCACTCCTGACAGATCAATGGAAGTCAAACCAACCGCCCTAGCAGCCGCTTCAATCTTTGAGCTTCTCCTTCTAAACGCTTCAATTGCTGATATGAGAAATGCCCCAGGCCCGCAAGCGGGATCAAGTACTTTCAATGAGAGGAATTGCTGAAATTTCTCCAAGTCGCCTTCCTGAATATCTGCGAGTCTTCGATCCAACTCAGCTCCAATAGTCATCTCGCAAATGTAATCCGACAGTGCAAGAGGCGTGTAGATTGCACCTAACGTTCTCCGAGAGGGATGCCCTCTGCGACCTGCAAGCAGCGAGAAACAACCGTGGGAGTGTATCTGAGATAGAAGCTCAGCTAAGTTTCGAGGAGTAGCGGATTTTACTTCGCTGGCGTAAGCATCGCCATTCCAAGTTTCAAGAACTGACTGTGCCGTTTTAATTACATCTCTTGATGATACTCCATCTTTCTCTGCCTTATATGAAAGGTGAGAGAGGAATGGAACAGGCGCCCTGATCAGTTCGTCCGCTTGAGAATCAGTGTACTTCGCAACAGTCCAGGTCACGGCGGCGATTCTAGCGGCCTCTGCGGGAGTTCGCGTGTCAGCTAAGGGTTCAGATGCAATGCCAATTATCTTGGAGTGCAGCGATTTGACAATGTTCCAAGCCAAACCACCGTTTCCTCTTGGCAATGTTACCACTATCAGGGAAACTCATGTCAAGATGAAAAGGGTATGTAACAGCTGCAGAAAACCTGTATGAAATTGGACATCTCTTAGATGAATAGCGAATCGAAGACCTTTTTTTGTAGGTGTTAATATACTCCAGAGAGGGACCTGTACATGTAGTGTCAGTCCAAGACGAGAACCAAGTCCAAGGATGACTCTACCGTCACCGTCAGTTGGCCGGGGACGTAAAATGCCCGTGGAGAGGACGTAAGACTTTCAGTTATTCTTCGGAATTAACAGAAAGCAACCTCGATGAAGCAGGAACCGAACATCAGTTCAGGACCTTGATGTCTAGGATTGTCTAGGTTTCGGGCAACGGTTGGGTAGACCTAGGCAGTCATTTACCAAGGCAATCGCTCTTGTTCCACTCGCTTAAGCCTAGCCTCCACTACTAATAGTTCCCCGGGTT
>WTCK01000262.1 GCA_013138615.1 Candidatus Thorarchaeota archaeon
GGACGTTGCAGGATACGTAGAAGGAGAAGCGTTGTACTTTGAATTGAGAGAAACCTCACTTGGCAGCAAGCCATTCCATCTTAGAGGATACCAGAAAGACGCGGTTGCCATCTTCCATGCTGGTGGAGGAGTGAGAGGTGGTTCTGGTGTCGTTGTGCTCCCTTGTGGAGCTGGAAAAACGATGGTTGGCATGGGAGCTATGGAGATTCTTCAGACATCCACTCTGATTCTTTGTCCCAATGTCGTGGCCGTTCGTCAGTGGATAACAGAGCTCCTTGATAAGACGACTCTAACACCAGAACAGGTTGGGGAATACACTGGAGATGAAAAACTGATTCGTCCAGTCACTGTTGCCACTTATCAGATTCTGACTTGGCGCAGGTCAAGAGATGACAAGTTCAAGCATTTCAAGATATTCGAAGCAAGAAACTGGGGATTGATAATCTACGACGAAGTGCATCTTCTCCCGGCTCCTGTGTTTAGAGCGACAGCAACCATCCAAGCCACTAGGAGACTGGGTCTTACGGCTACCCTCGTAAGAGAGGATGGACGGGAAGAAGACGTTTTCAGTTTGATAGGGCCTAAAAGATTCGACATGCCTTGGAAACAGCTGGAAGACCAAGGATGGATTGCAACAGCAATCTGCTATGAAATCAGGCTTGAGCTTCCAGACGATATGAGAAGGAAGTACGCTCTGGCTGAAGATAGAAAGAAATACAGGATAGCAGCGGAAAATCCAAGGAAGCTCGAGCTCATCAAGAAGCTAGTGAAATATCATAAGAATGACAATGTCTTGGTCATCGGGATGTATCTTGATCAGCTCCATATTATCGCAGAAGAGATAGACGCACCGCTAATAACCGGCAAGACACCCAATGCTGAACGGCAAAGGTTGTACGACCTATTTCGTACCGGCGAGCAGAAGATTCTCGTGGTTTCCAAAGTTGCTAACTTCGCCCTTGACCTTCCTGACGCCAACGTGGCAATTCAGGTATCAGGAACCTTCGGTTCGCGTCAAGAAGAGGCTCAGCGGCTAGGACGAATACTTAGACCGAAGACTGATGGTAGCTTCGCGCGATTCTACTCCGTGGTGACAAGAGATACTCGGGATATGGAGTTTGCCGCAAAACGTCAGTTGTTCCTAACTGAACAGGGCTACCAATATGTTATTGCAGCGGTCGAAGAGAACGTTTGGGAGGAACGGCCCGAGACATTCTTCAACTAAGTAAGCAACTTGTGATCAAGAAGCATATGCAACTGCTTTGCCTTAGATTCGAAGTAGCCCCGTAGCGATATTTCAACAGCGACTCCCGAGAGGTTTTCCTCAACTGCATTGTTCTCCAGATGAACAAGACGCTCAAGAGTCCATGCAAGTGCAGAGAACAGCGCTAGTGGAATCAGTTCTGCTATGATATCCGAATCACCAGATTCTGCAAGAAGAGGAAGTGTGCGCTTGAAATCCACCGCATCGAGAGGCTCGGCTGATAAGTAGGCAACATCGTATAGAGAATCGCCTACACAGCATGCGCCGACATCAAGAAGCAGTGCCCTATCCGACTGAAAGACGAGATTGTCAGGACGAAGGTCTCCGTGCATTGTCGTGCCATTCCAACTTGATGCATCCTTGAATTGAGTGGCAACCCCCTGTTCGAGTTCTCTAAACGAGGAAACAAGAGAGCCCAATTCGGATGCTTCTGTATTCCGACGACCAAGTAGCACATTCATCTTATTGGCGAATCTAGAAGCATAGTGTCCCGCGGATGGATATGAAAGAACATTGGGGATACGAAGTGTTGCCAGACGATCGAGACTGGTTTTTGCCAGGTCCAATTCGTGCGGGTTGATATCGCTGAGAGAAGTATGCACAACACCCGGTTCGTAGGCCCGTATCATGAAGGGAGTGCCTTTCTCATCCTGAAGACGGCCTATGCATAGTGGTGTCGGACCAAGACCATTCTCAGCCAAATGAAGTGCTATGTGGAATTCGCTCTCAAAGGGGTTGGTTTCAAACACAGTTGTGAGGCCTGGAAGCTTCAGAACGTAGCTCGAGTCAGCACCATGAATCAAGATATTCAGGTTGCTCATTCCGCCTAGTTTGTACGAATCTAGATGCAGGTTCTCGACGTCAGCGCGCCAGTCGCTCTTCAACAGTGAGAGCAGATCATCCAAGTTGTGTCCATGTGCAATGTCTAAACGATTCTTCATACTAGCGCCAAGCATCCTGAAATCACTCAAAGTACTTAAAGAGCACTTGATGGTGCGTCGCTCATGAGTGGAAAGGACATTCTTCTCGTCTTGGCGCACCTCTTCAGAAGCTGCGGATCCGTAGTTTCCATAGAAACTGCAGTGGAATGTCTTTCATTCAGATGGCGTTATGGTTCACCGAGCAACATTCGGCGAATGTTGACGCTTGCGCTCAATAATGAACTCATCTCAAGAGAAGGAGAGAGTATTAAATCGGAATTCTTGTTCGACCAACAAGAGATCTCGCCAAACCTTGTACACTATCTTGCTGGCAAAGTTCAGGTAGGTAACGAGATAGAGCCAATCCACTAGGTCGCGTCAGATGCTGCGACATGACCTATCGAGGCAAGCAAAGCTGTAAGCTGAATAAAGGGATTCTTGGCCTGCAACATCCTGTGATTGATTGTGGCAACTCGGTCCAAGATTTGGCTCAAAGTGGCTGGATCAAATGGGCGCCTAGTGATGTCACGCTCAATCTCCAAGCATATTCCTTCAGGTGTGTGACCCTCTATGGCAATGAGATTCCGCAATATTTTCCGTGCCTTGGTGAATTGGCCATCACATGCAAGAGTAACCAATCGGCGGACCTCTGTAACAAGCTGGGTTTCAGAGCATTCGTACACTCCATCTTCTGTCACTTTGGCCGAGCCTGTGGCGGCAACCTGAAGGATGTTGATTGCTCGACGCATATCACCCGAAGATTCTCGAGCGATTGCAGCTATTGCATCTTCATCTATTTTCACACCTTCGGCTTTGGAAATCCGCGTCACCAGAGATTCAATTACCTCAACGGACGGACTGGGAAATCGCACCACTAGAGAGCGCGATATCAGAGCGGGGCTCCAGCCTGCAATTGACGGAGTGATGAAGATGAAGCGACTGGCATCACTATAGATTTCCATTGTTCTGCGTAGCGCTTGCTGCATATTCATATCCATTGCATCGGACTCATCCAGAACTAGAATCTTGACGAATTCATCGCTTACCGTGATTGT
This sequence comes from Candidatus Thorarchaeota archaeon, assembly GCA_013138615.1. Classification (GTDB taxonomy): domain Archaea; phylum Asgardarchaeota; class Thorarchaeia; order Thorarchaeales; family Thorarchaeaceae; genus WTCK01. The sequence goes on from WTCK01000262.1 coordinate 3,240, forward strand.
GGAAGCAAAGAGTCTGATGGCTTCTTGTAAGAGTTGACTCTTGTTGGGACCCCGGGTTCGACCTTTTGCCTTGAGCCGGGCCTTGGCCGATTTGAAGACGGCCGACATATACTCGTCAAGCTCAGTGCGATCTTGTCGGTCGAGTTTGGCTAATGCCTGAAGAGAACGTTTAGATTTTGCAACAGAGTAGTACCTAAGGTCCCTCACATTCAGATGCTTGAAGTTTGTAGCGAACGTATCACCAAGAATCTCCCGACCAAAGACAAAGGCTGCGCTAGTTTTGCCGGTGCCGGATGGACCGAGGAATATCATGTTAGAGTAAGTGCTGGATGTAGCTAAACTTCTGAGGTGAGAGATGGCTTGCTCCTGACCCACGAACTTCTCCCACGAGTCCGGCCTGTACTTCACACACCAGAGAGGAGAATCCACAATAAGCACCGTACCTGAAATCAGGAAAGGACAAAATAAAGTTGTCCCTATTTGTGGCAATGCCCTATGAAAAACTCAAGGAACGACCAGTTCAGCAAGAATTGACTAGAACCAAAAGCGTCATAAACAATTACTTTCAAGCTGAATGGTTGCGGGGGTCGAAATTCCAAGATGCGTAAAGAGAGTCTCGAGCATGAAATAGAGCACATGTTTAGAGAAGATCTTGCAAAAGCATACCAGCATTGGGGAATCGATGTTTCTGGCAGCAGTACCGGGGACTCGCTCACAAAGATGCTTGCTGAGAAGATGAACGATCCTGATTCCAGAAACCGCGTATTCAAGACATTCACTGATGGTGAAAGAGACCTTCTCGGCACGCTCGTTCTCCATGGTGGAGCCTTGAGCTATGATAGATTGAAACCATACAGGAAGATTTACAGCTACGGTCAACTGAACCAGACAGAAAGAGACCTACGAAAGAAGGGAATTATAGTCCGCAAGATGATGGCAAGGCTTACGGATTACGGTAGAGAAGTTGCAGAGTTCAAGGTTCTTGATTTCTTTCAACTTCATTTGAAAGAGTATTTCTCCAGAAAACCAACATCGCACCCTGAGAAACCAAAAAACATCAGGTCGCTTGTGGACGAAAGAGATACCCTTCTCATGGATGCACTAGTCCTTGTATCGTACTTGGCAAAGAATGAAGTTAGACTGACTAGCTCTTGGGAGTTTCCAAAAAGAGAGATTGACCACGTCAAGAAAGCGATGTCCAAATCCACAGAGAACAGGTTCGATCTCGTCCAGAAGATGGCAAGAAAAGCTGGCGCGTACGCGATTGTAGAAGAAGACAGAGCAGTGCCTGGAAAAGTTGAAGCTCTCTTCTCAGGGAAACAGGATGAGGTTTCACGGAGAGTACTGTTCTCGGCTCTTGGAAGGAGCAGGGCGATTTGGGCTACTCCTGATCAGCCCACTGAGTATACTCTCAATCTGATTATATGCCGCCTCAGAAACGCCACACAAGAAGAGTGGATTGGCATCACCGAGATGCGTGAGTGGATACGAAGCGAGCTGTTCATTGAAGGGCAAGCGCTCAAGTGGATACAGGTTGACGATAGTCGCGTGAGGATGGCTCTTGAAACGCCTGTCCTTCTAGGACTTCTTGAAGCTGCCTACAAGGGGAAGAAGCTAGAAGCTGTACGCCTGACTCAGAATGGAGAAGCTGTCATAACTAGAAAACGGAAGCCCAAGAGCGAAATTAGCGATACCTTTATCGTTCTGCCAAATTTCGAGATAACTGTCTTCAGTTCAGAAATGGATTACTACAAGCTTTACAATTTGATGCTCTTCGCCATGCCTGTGAAAACGGATGTTGTTAGCACATTTCGCATTACAGATAGATCCATCTTTCAAGCCGTTGAGGTGGGATTGCGAGAACACCAGATACTGGAGTTTCTAGAGAAAGAAAGCAGCAAACGAATACCAAAGAATGTAATTAGGTCCATCAAAGACTGGACATCGCAAACAACCTTCGCAACTGTGTCTGACGTAATGCTCTTCGAAACTGAGAACGAGCGTGAGCTTGAGAACTTGCTTCTAATCCGCGATTTCGCGAGAAATGTTGTAAGGAGAGTAGGACCTACTGCAGTCATCATAGCTGGAGATATGGAAAAGTTTGGAGAGAAGCTGCGCAAACACAAGTGTAACGTTAAGATAGCGGGCAAGCAGACTATCGAGAATGAGGTTTCAAAAGGAACAGCGATCACTGAACAGGTCCTGCTTTATGGAGACCATACGGCAGATAATGTGCCTGAGAACTGCGTCGGGTGTCCTGCGATAGCGACCTGTAATAGAGTTGCTCGAAGAAAGGCGCGTGCAAGGAGGTAGGTGGTTGTGGCCAACTCCCTGCTTCCGGAAGCTCTGGTTGGTGAGTTTTTTGGTGTGGGGAGCGTTGGAGATTCCGACCTCAGAACCCCGGTTGAGTACGTTAAGCGCTTGAAACTGCCCTACGCATTTCAGATGACCGGCCTTCGGGAGGAGGATATGATACGGCAGTTTGGCGCACTAGTCGACGGTTTTGAGGAGGATGACGACTACATTCTTGATGTGGACTTGTTCGCATTCCGGGAGATGCTGGAGGATGACAGCTCTCTACTTCCAGATGAAGAGCATGCACATAGTCTGTACGGGATGATGGACGGCAGCCAGTACGAGTTCTTCAAGACCCAGCAAACAGCTCCGGCCACAATGTGCTTCAGTACGTTGAGTAGCGACGGGAAAAGGCTTGTTTCAAAGAACATGTTCCAGTTCTACACTGCACTGATGAGCAGAATAGCACGAGGACAGGTTGAACATCTGAGCTTGCATTGCGACAACATAGTCCTTTGCCAGGATGACCCGGCATTGGGATTCGTAATTCAGAAAATCGAGAGTGGAGAGGTTGGAGACCTCACGGTAGATAGCATCATTCGTGCTACTGATGGAATATATCCAGCGAGTGTAATTCCCAGCTACCACTATTGCGATGACTGGCGGCTCTTGGAGAAGGATGGAACTCATATCTTGTGGGCCAGCACACCAAAAATCGCTCATCTTGATCTCGTATCGTATCCGCCAGACATTAGCTCAGAACAGGCTGAAATGCTCAACATCTTCATGGAGAAAGGCGGAGGTCTGGCTCTTGGAGTTCTGCCAAATGTGGATAACGGTTACTCGAAGCCAGTGATCTACACCTTGAAAGAGAATCTGAAGCAGGCTCTTCAAAAGTTCCAAAACAGCGGGGTGAGCGTTGAATTGTTGAGCACCAACTCAATGCTGTCAACGCAGTGCGGGCTCTCGAGAGCCACTCCCAAACTGAGCAAAGAGATTCATGAGAGAAGCAAGGAGTATCCCTCGATATTCAGAGAAACCATAGCGCGATTCATGTAGATGCACTAACATGAAGATTTGGGATAATTTTAAGAGAAGGATGCATCGGTTTGATGCTTGTCGTCAGTAGGTGGATTTGATGGCTGAAGAGAGCAAAGAACCAGGCAAAGTGATGAAGTTCATCCAAGATTATAGAATGAAGATGCTGATACCTGAGCTAATAGTTGTGTTCTGCGTTTTCTACTTGGCGGAAGAAGCGCTCTACGTGAATATGTACGCAGGGCTAGGCATTTGGGGTCTAATCCTTCAACCACTTTACATGGTTCCGAGCGGGGTCCTGGTTCTCGTGACCGCATTCACGCTTCATGGCATCTATCCTCTGGACAACTACCACGAAGGCAAGATATCTGACCTGCCCAAAGCAGCCGTGGTTATGATTATCGTGTCATTCATTCTTCTTCCAGGCTTAGTCCTGATGCAGATGATTGGCTACTACCTAACAGAAGCTACAGAATTCGTTTCGAGAAACCCATTCTGGGAACGCGTTGAAAGCCTTGGAGACCTCCTATTCTACGCGGGTCCAGTGTTCTTCGTAGGACTGCAATGGTGGCTGCTAATACCTGTGTTCTTCCTATCACAAGGTATCGATGGAATCCACAAGATTGCACATCATGAAACCTCGAGCGAGAAGATCACCGCGATATTCTACTTCCTATTCCCCATCTCTATGCCGTTCTTCTTTAACCCAGTTGAAATTATGGCGATGGCGGCGGTTTCGATTCCAGCATTTGCATTCTACTCCTACATAAGACCGTACTATACGTATGTAACAGCAGTGCATACCCTAACATTCGCACTTCTCGTTGTTGTCGCACTATTCCTTGCGCCGTACCTTCCTCTGTTGAATTTGTGGTATCCAGGGTTCATACCGCCCCACGTACCTCCTCGGCTATGGTGACACAATTCCAAGTAAACAGCAAGAGCATTGCCAACTTGAAACCCAGCATTGCAGCAGCCGGCATATCAAGTCAGTATAGCTAAGATCGTGCTGCGATGCTACTCCGCATCATCAAAGGTGGGCTTTCGCGTTGCTACGGCCTCGTCTTCTTCTCTCAACTTGTGCTGGAATGGCCTGCCTTGGCCATAGATTGCCGGATCAGCATTGCGAGTTTTTGACATTATCGTGCCAAAGCCGATAACTTGGATTATGACAGAAACAATGCCTATGAGGAAGACTTCAAGGAAAAATTCGTGTTCGAATAGCTGGGTGAACCAAACGTAGGGATATACGACCGCCTGGATTGCGATTCCAGTCATCATCATCAAGACCCATTTATTTGTCCAGTTCGTTGCGACCATTGATATCACAGACCCTCGAACCGAGATTTCGGTGCAATTGCCACGGAAATTCAGTCTTGTAATTAAAGATGCCTATGCCGTTGCCCAAAACTTGTACAATCTTGGACATCACTGTCCTTGACTGATGTTCGGTTCCTGATTCATTGAGGTCTGCTCTGCAGATCCTGCTGAATCTGCAACTAGTCTCATGTCCTCTCCACAGGCGTTTTCTGTTTCCGTCCAACTAGCGGCGACCAAGCTACATGCACGCTCTAGCAATCAGCATTGAACGTCCACACCACTCAATCCTGAGCAGTATGTTATAACCACCTACAAAATATCTAAGACTGTACAGATTCTTGACAGCTGTTGCATGCCCTCACTGCTGAAATTTATGGAATTTTTTCTTGAGCTCCTTCGCAAGGATATTCGACAAAGCACGGTAGTCCAGCTAACCATCTTCAGTCGCAAGTTCATCGCTTCTGATGTGTTCATTGTTGTCTTCATCTGGAGGTGAGGTCACACTCACTCCAAGTTCTTCCAGTATCTCTTCGAGGAGTGCATCTGGGCCCTTTGCAGCTACGTAAGCTTGTAGGGTTCGCTTCACGAGAATTCGCAGAGTTTCTGGAGTTACGTCACAGGTGGTATCGGTTTCTACGGTCCATCTACCTTCAGCTGGTTCGAAATTCATGACAGATATCGCCTTGATGAAGCGGCCCAATCCGTCGATTTCTGCTTCAATCCTAGCAGCGCTCTCAAT
>WTCK01000123.1 GCA_013138615.1 Candidatus Thorarchaeota archaeon
AGTTCATGCTCGGGTGCTTTCTCTTTTCTTCCCAGGATGGCTTTGTCATTCCCCCAAGAGCACGAACCTTCAGTCCTATCTTATCCTCTAGGTGAGCAAGCACAGGAATGGCTCTGCGCGAGTCACCACACCAGTTTGCGAATAGAGCCACAATTTCGTGATCGTTAGTGTATATCCTTAGTTTCTCAACAACATCCATGTCAAGCTCGTAGTCATCACGCTGTCTAACGAAACCGCCACGATAACCAGCCGGCATTCTATCGATATACTGATTTACAGTCAGAGCGTTTCTTGTTACATCATTGAGCGTTGGCATCGGGTTCACCTCAATTACTTGCATTTCCCGCAACTCTCTTTAATAGTGTGAACCCAGCTCCCCCTCAATCCTCACAGACAATGTCACTGCCCTTCTCTGCCTTCACTGACTGCAACGGGGCAGTCTGGATAATGCGAATAATCTTCTTCAGATCCTGACTATGCCGTTCTTCAGTTTCCTTGAGGTGTAATAGAAGCAGCTCTGCAATCGGATCTTTGATTTCGGCGAGCGCTTCCCCATAAAGATCAGCCATCATATCCTCTTCTTGGACAAGGTTGCCAATCATCCTTTCCAACTTGACTCTGTCCACGTAGCGTTGTGCTTTGGCGGACCATGTATCACACGGAGCAATCGTTAGCATCTCTGTCATGCCTTCCAGAAACTTCACGTGTTTCCAGGTATCTAGGCGAAGTTCCATACAGACGAGACGAACTGCCGTTTCACTGAAGCTCTCTTCGGCCTCAATGAGCATGTCGAGGGTGCGCTTCTCCACCTCAATTTGTTTTTCTAGTATTGCTAGGAGCTTATCGTTATTTGTCATAATAGAATCTCCAAAAAGAATTACATTGTTAACTATAGTGAAGCAACTTGCTTTTAAGCCTATCTTTTGGGGTCGAGATTGGGCTAATCGGGGTGAATGAGTCCACGACAATCGGGATGGTCGAATAGCTGGTCTTTCTCATACTCATTGCCCAAAAACTGGTTTATCATGAGTGCGGCGTAATTGCCTGTCCCTGTTGCCATTGCCACTTGCTGTGTTATTGGGCGGCAATCGCCAGCTGCCCATACTCCTTCTTTGTTGGTCTTGCCCCGCTTGTCAGTGAGAATGTTCCCTCGCGGGTCCACTTCCACTCCGATCTGCTGTGCAAGCTCAGATCTTGGAAATGCCACGAAAGCAACAAAGAAGACATTCGTTCGCAATTCATCACCATTCGTTAGGATAACTGACTGCACTCTACTCGGTCGTGGGAAACTTATCGATTTGATTGTGCCTTTGGTCCATTCGAAAGGTGATTTGTCTAGCTTGGTGAGGTCTTGGTCCTCTATTGGTGCATAGGCATCTTCGGTCATCAGGATTCGAATCTTCTTAGCAAACCTAGTCAGTGTGTTGGCGACATGAAGAGCGCTGCCCACAGTCCCGGCATTGACCACCAGAACATCCTTACCCTTGCATAGTGGTGCCTCACAGTCTGGGCAATAATACGCACCATTTCCGACATTGGCGACAGGCAACCAGTTCTTCCATTCGCCGTCTACGAGCGGATGTTTGCGTGCAGTTCCAGTTGCGAATATTAGGGTCCTAGCTGTGTATTCGGACTTATCTCTGGTTCGAGGACTCCAATCTGTAGTGACCTTAAACTTCGGGTATCGACCGGATACTTCCACTACATTCGCTGCCTTGAATTTCGCTCCGGCAGATTGCGCGACTCCTTGCATCTGACGAAGCAATGACCTGCCCTCATTGTACGTGCCAGCGCCTGCAAAGTTGTAGATGCTATTGGTATGGAAATGCATGGGGCTTGTGCCACGATCCAGAACTAGGACTGACCGTTTGTGGTATGCAAGATGCAGCGCGGCTGAAGCACCTGCAGGACCACCACCGATGATTATCGTGTCATAAATCTTTGAAGATGCCAAGATGTCACCTTAGTTGTCATAATTAACTATGGCTGAATGATAGTATTACTATCAGTCACGAACTAACCCGTTCCACAGTTTCTTGCTGCTCTGACGAAGGGCTAGCATCAGAGCATATATAATGGTTTCCATTTGAACATGATTACAATGCAGCACCCGCTCTTCCCGTGGGAAGACGCAGATGACCGATGGCTTCGCGAGGAGATTCGGAAGCTGATCGAGTTAAAAGACGCATTCCCTGAATTCTTCCCTTGAGGGCTTCGAGGGTGAGCATTCTCGATGGATGACCAGTTGGAAACTCACCAACAGACATGTGTGAAGATTCAGTCGAGAAAGGTTAATACTCCCATATTGTTTGATGTTTACTGGTTTCATCTAGGTGATTTAGTTGGGGCGACAAAGAAAACCGAAGAAGCGGAAGCAGGATGCAAAGACAGTCCAGAAAAGGCTCACCGAATACCCAACCCAAGCTGAGGAACAAGAAGATATTACTGGCTATTACGAAGAAGATATGACGCGGCGCACTGCACAGGCTCATAGGCATCGTAATTTTCTCAAGAAGGAGAAGCCAATTGGAACAGTTAAGCTGAAGCCCTTGGATGCCCCTAAAAAGAGGAAGCGCAAGCGTTCAAAATGTCCATATTGCTCAGGCAATTTGATTCATGAGAAAGGGATAGCGGTTTGCGAGGAATGCGGGAAAACGCGGGGATACATGAAGCCAGGTACCGAATGGGGTGAGAAAGGGAAAAGTGTGAGGCAAGAAGTAAGAGGAGGACAACGAACATAGGTTATTGATTCGATGGCATTCGCAATAGCTGACGAACAGACTGAGATGCTCGCTGTCTGTTTTTTGGTCGAAGAGGACAGTTTCTCACGAAGCCCAGATTGGCATGCAGTTGATTAGCCATTTCTACGTTTGAATGGAATAGCCATCAATACTCTCAGTTCCCTTAAAGACCATGTTAGTCTTCAGCAGATAGCAAGGGATAGAAGGGATTAACATGTCATCTCCTGATTCCAACCAATGGCTTGTTGGCTATGGAGCGAAAAGGCTAGAACACTTTACAATGAATTGAAAGTATTTTATGACAGTTTGCAGGAATATCGTACTGGTGGAAAAAAAAGAGAACGGCCGACTACCTTCGCCATCGGTTTCTCGAATGTCATTTCTTCACCTATGCTTGTAGAGGTTCAGTATTGCCTTTCCTATCTTGTAGATTGATATGAAGAGAAAGACTACCGCGAAG
>WTCK01000065.1 GCA_013138615.1 Candidatus Thorarchaeota archaeon
ACCCCGATAGATGGCACTCCAAGCCGCGAGTAGCTGACGAGTCTCATAGTTGAGAGCATCGTAACCATTCAATTATATGTAGCGGTAGGAAACCCAAGGCCGGTGTGACGCTTGGAAGAAGGTCCAACGATTGACGATTTGCCAGATGTGGTCTTTGTTGCTCTCGGCAGAAGAGGGATGGAGCCGATTCCGCTCAAAGAGTGCACTTATGCCTGTGATGGGAAGAAACTAACAGTGATTAGCGTCACAAAGGACCCGCCAAGCATCCAAGGGAGTAGCATTGAAGTGGTTGTAGAGGACTGGCTTGTGGAATGCGAAAAATGTAAGAAACGATTCACCATTAGATGCAAAGTGAGATATGTTGATGGGAAGATGATTGACACAATGGTAAGCCTGCTCGACGACAGAGGCAATGATTTGGGCTGGCTAGGAAGCTACTAGGTGAAGCAATTTGCCCCGGAAATACATGATATCAATTCTGCCTGGTGACGGTATCGGAAGGGAAGTGATACCTGCAGCACTCAACGTCTTGTTGGCAGCTGAAGAGAAGGTCAGCGGATTTCAGCTGGAGCCAATCGAGTATGAATGCGGGGGAGAATACTATCTGAAGACAGGGCGAGAATGGTCAGAAGAAGCAGAAACCTTCACCAAGGAAAAGGCTGATGCAGTCTTGCTAGGAGCAGTGGGGGCTATCGGCCCCGATGGTGAACAGGTAAGACTTCCGGATAAGAACCTAGCAGGCTACAATATTGTACTGGGATTAAGATTCCAGCTTGACCTATACGCCAACGTACGCCCAATAAAGCTCTACGAAGGGGTCCCAACTCCACTTGCAGAGAAGACTCACAATGACATTGACATGATAATCATCCGTGAGAATACGGAGGGGTTGTACACTCCTGCAAGAGGAAGACTGGAGAAGGGCGGGGAAACCGAGCTTGCCGTGGACTTGCGAGTGATAACAAAGAAGGGCGCGAGAAGAGTAGCCAAGTTCGCATTTGAGCAGTCAGTCGCTAGAAAGCAGGGAGCTCCTGTTGATGGCGTCAAGAGAGTTACTTGTGTTGACAAGAGCAATCTACTCGCAGGCTGCCAGCTGTTTAGGGAAACCTATGATGAAGTGGCACAGGATTACCCACAGGTAGGACGCGATTACGCCTATGTTGATGCCTGGACACAATGGTGCTTGAGAAAACCAGAGTACTACGACTTGCTCGTAACACCCAATGAATTTGGGGACATCATCACTGATCTAGGTGCATCCATTCAAGGCGGGCTAGGGATGGCTCCAGCTGGCAATATCGGTGAAGGAAAAGGAGTGTTTGAGCCGGTTCATGGATCAGCACCAAAACATGCGGGTCAGAACAAAGCGAATCCAATCGCATCAATCCTAGCAGGAGCAATGATGCTCGATTGGCTTGGCACCACGAGAAAGGATAAGAACATCGCCAAGGCGGGTGAGCTCGTAACACAATCTGTGACTGATGTACTCAAAGAAGGCAAGATTAGGACTTATGATATATGCACGGGCAATTGGAGAGGTATCACACCATCATCAACTGAAACAGTGGCTACTGCAATAGCAGATCGAATTCGGAAGGCCTCACTATGAGGTGATGTAATTGGGCAAAACACTGGCTGAAAAAATTCTAGGGTCACATACTAAGAAGAACGACGCAACAGCTGGAGAGATAGTGGAAGCGACTGTCGATTTCCTGATGGTGCATGAGGTTCTAGGCTCAAGAATCATTTCAATCCTTGATGAGATGGGCGTGGACAAAGTATGGGACCCAGAGAGAATACTAGTCGTGAATGATCATTGGGCACCTGCAAAAGATTCCATGACCGCGGAGATCCACCAAAGGAGTCGCGATTTTGTCGCCAAGCATGGCATCAAGCACTTCTGTGATGTAAACTGTGGAATCTGTCATCAGGTACTGCCTGAAATGGGGCTCGTAAAACCCGGTGACCTCGTAATCGGATCCGATTCACATTCAACAAGCTATGGAGCCTTCAACGCGTTCTCAACAGGTTTGGCAGCTACAGACAGTGCGCTCATCATCGCCACAGGAAAGTGTTGGTTTAGAGTGCCAGAATCGCTCAGAATCAACATCAGTGGAGACCTCCCTGAGATGGTGATGAGCAAGGACTTGATACTGAAGATTGTAACTGATTTAGGACCAGACGGGGCGAATTACAAGTCAATCGAGTTCCACGGACCCACAATAGACTCCATGTCGATTGAATCAAGAATGACTGTTGCCAACATGAGTGTCGAGGCAGGGGCAAAAAGCGGCCTAATGACGGTTAACGATGCAGTTCGTACGTGGGTGGCGACAAGAGCGCCTGGCGTCAAGTGGAAAGAGGTTGTTCCAGATGACGATGCCGACTACGTGGAGCAAATCGACATAGATTTGGAAGAGGACCCAATTGACCCAATAGTGGCTGTTCCTCATAGTCCATCCAACGGAAAACCAGTGTTAGAAGTAGAAGGAATTGAGCTAGATCAAGCATTCATTGGTTCATGCACCAATGGAAGGCTAGAAGATTTGGAAATCGCAGCAAGAATCTTGAAAGGAAAGCAAATCAGCCCGGGCCTAAGAATGATCATCACTCCAGCCAGCAGAGAAATTTACCTTCAAGCGCTCAGGCTGGGTTACATAGAGACCTTCATTCAAGCAGGGGCTATCGTCACGAACCCAACCTGTGGAGCTTGCATTGGGGGGCACCTTGGAGTGCTAGGCAAGGGCGAGGTCTGCATCTCATCAACAAACAGGAACTTCAGAGGACGAATGGGTCACCCTGAATCCCTTGTCTATCTAGCATCACCTGCAACAGTGGCCGCAAGCGCTCTGAAAGGTGTCATTACGGACCCAAGGAGCGTGCAGTGACTGGTGAAGAAGTTAGAACGTATCAAAGGACGTGCATGGGTGTTCGGCAACAATGTGGACACCGACCAAATCATCCAAGGGCGCTACCTGACATTGCTTGATTATGCAGAGATGGCAAAACACGCATTCGAGATACCACGGCCGGAGTTCTCTTCTGCAGTGAAGAAGAATGACATTATCATAGCAGGGCGGAATTTTGGTGGAGGATCCTCCAGAGAGGAAGCACCTCAAATCCTAGCTAAGACTGGGGTTGGCTGTGTTGTGGCGGAATCATTCGCCAGGATATTCTATAGAAATGGATTCAATGTGGGCTTGCCACTCATGACTGTGTCGGAAGTCACGTCAGTTGTGAGAGACGGAATGAAAATCACTGTAGACCTTAGTGAAGGCACCTTGAGAATCGATGAAACAGGAGATGTCCTTAAGGGTGACGCACTCCCTCAGATGATGCTTGACTTGCTCAGAGCAGGAGGCGCCGTGCCTTGGTTTCGACAACAAAAGTAGGCGGTTGACCACTGGAAAACGATAAAAGCATACACTCCCGGCTATTTCAAGCGCTACCAATATCGGAGGATTCTTGTTGAACGTTATGCTGTTCTTAGTTATCTCGCTAATTGTGCACTCAATACCTCTGCCTTTCAGTATCGAATTGTTCCGGCCCCGTCGATTGCTTAGATGGCTACCATTCAGGCTTGTCTGGGGTACCGTCGTGTGGGTATTCATATGCCTAATCATGGGCATGACACTTCCCTGGGCGTACCTCACTCTGGCAGCAAGCTTTGGATTGATGCTTATTCTTTCAGGAGTGGGTCTTCGTACGATGGGTTTCCATCGGATTCGCCCCACGCAAGAAGCTAGTATGGGTTTGATATGCATTGGCGTTATCGTTCTAATCACAACACCCGTGTACGCGGGAGTTGTCGCGTGGACCTCAGATGTGGCGAACGCACAATTATTCGATGAAATGATTGTAGAAACGGATCTACCACTCTTCAATTCAACTATACCTGATGATCAAGTGCGGCTTGTAACCCAGGAGTACGCTCTCTATGTGGCACAACAGCACATTGCACCCCTCGGTTCTGAATGGATTCCCGCGGCAGCTCATATAACGACTCGAAACGGGCGGCTAGTTTGGGTTGTCATCGTAGTTTCAACAAACACGTTGGCTGCGAACTACATCAAAGCTCTTGTTGTTGTGGATGCCAACGACCCACAGGGGATAGAACCTGAGATAATAGAGGACATTAACCTTCCATTGGGAGAGGGTCTGTTCTGGGACAAGAACATCCAGTTTAACAATTACCTCAACGATATGACCTCAGCATTTCAGTATGCGTACCCAACTTGGGACCCGCTGGGCGTCCTCGCTTACGTCCAAACCCGTACTCCAATAGACTTTGGCTTTGTCGAGAGAGCAATTGGTCCAATCGTCTATTTCGAAAATGGCACTACCATTGCGTATGCGACTATTGAGGAAACACCGGATTGGATCACTCAAGCCTACTCTGAGGAGTGGCTGGAGCGACAGGTGTACAGATGGGGAGGATATCGCAGAGAAGATGGCTTTGATTTATTCGCGGGAGGTTTCCTTTGGTCCATTCCTCCTTCAAGCGATCGATTAGAGATGACAGAGGATACTCGATACATAATCAATCCTGACACCAATAGAGTTGAGGCATTAGTTGCAGTTCACCCGGTCACAAGCTCGAGAACGCTTGCTGGTATCTTCAGAGCTACACGTACTACTGTGTACTATCATGATCTTAGTTCCTATAGCTACGTGAGCGGAGATGCTGCAGCTGAGAATGTGGTCGGTCAACTAACTCCCCCAGCATCAGGATTCTACTTCGCCTCGATGCCGCTTCTCTACCCAGTTGAAATTAGTCCGTTTGAAACCGCATGGACATGGTATGCTCCGATTTTCTGGGTGAAAGGCTACTGGGATGATGATGACTGGTACGTTTTCACAGATATGAACCTGCATGCCCTTGCTCTAGTCGATGCATCAAATATCAATAGATACTACATCCAAGAGACCGGTGGCGCAATCTGGGGAGAAGACCTCGTTCGAACAACCCGAGAGGGCTTTGTTTCTCTATTCGAAGCCACTCTCTCAGACAAATTTGAGTTGACTGCAAATGTCACCAGTACGACTGCCTTTGTCGATAACGGGGACACACACATACTCCTCGGCACCACTAACTCAACCTATCCGTATATCGAGGGTGCAAGAGAATGGATGAACCAGACTGATTGGTATGCACTTCTCACAATCGAATCTGGCGATAACTTCACAGTCACAATCCAGATTGTAGGAGAACAATATCGAATCGTGGCATTCGTGAAGAACTAAATGGGGAGGGGGATTGCTCCCCCTCTCTAGGGTTTTTGCTGCCATCAGCAAGGATTGCAATTGGCAGTCTAGCTGCGACCAGCCATCTTCTCGCGCATTGCGCGGTACTTATCCTTAATTGAAGACCAGATGCGCCCTTTTCTCGATTGGGTTGCAGTCGTGTGCATTGGACATCTGTCGCCCAAGGGGCACTGGTCCTTGAAACCACCGTGATCATGCAAGGCATCAACAAGAGCGGTTTCCAATAGTTCTTTCTCAAACGCATCCATTACCTCGGAGGTCAGGTAAGTCCAGTCAACATTGACAAAACGGTCGCTGGCAAGTATCTTTGATACTTCGCGGTAGATATCCTCTGCTATATCAGGTGAATCCTCCCCCAAGCCAATGACGACTGAATGACCAGTCGGCGTGGTTTTTGAGAATCTCATCTCAGTGGAACCCATCTTGACTGACTCAAGGCTCAAGCCGCCGCCCATCGTGCTCGGCAGCGTTTCCAGAGCAGAGAGGAACCCGGTTAAGAGCTCAGGATTCTTGAACGCGGCTGTGCAGAAACCTCCGTAACATTTGGAGTAAATCGGTAGTCCAGATTGAGTGTAAACCATCAGATACTCGAG
>WTCK01000157.1 GCA_013138615.1 Candidatus Thorarchaeota archaeon
GAAGAGGTCCTAAAGACTGCTAAAGAGCAAGGATGCAAGGTTTCCTATGATGTCAACTACCGAGGCAAGCTTTGGACGACTGCCGAGGCTCGCAAATTCACCGAACTGGCCTCAAAGTACATTGACATCCTGATAACAACGGAAGAAGATACTAAGGTCGTCTATGGCATCGAAGGCAAGGATTACGAAGAGGTCGCACAGAAACTGACAGACAAGTTTGGATTCGAAGCTGTCGTTATAACTCTCCGCGAAACCCCCTCTGTTTGGCATAACAAGTGGTCTGTCTTTGCCTACTCCGATGGCAAGGTGTACAAGAGTCCAACATACGACGTCGAAGTTGTTGACAGGCTTGGGGGAGGCGACTCCTGCAGTGCAGGATTCATCTATGGATATCTCAAGCTGAAGGATCTACAGAAAGCAGTTGAGTTCGGCTCGGCCTTCTCAGCTCTGAAGCACTCTGTGCCTGGGGATTTGGCATTTATCTACCGGGAGGAAGTCGAGAAACTCATCAAGGGACGCAAGCGCGGCCTGCGTATCGAGAGGTAGGTGAACAATTCTATGTGGAACAAGCAAGATGCAATGAATCTAATCAGTGAAACTGCACTCATCCCGATCATCAGGGTGGATTCGATAGATGTCGCGTTCAAAGTTGCAGATGCCTTTCTAGAGGGTGGTGTGAACATCATCGAGGTCACATTTAGCGTGCCTGGAGCCACAGAGTGCGTCCGTCAGCTCTCAGAGAAGTTTGGCGACGAAGTGCTCATCGGCACTGGCACGGTCCTTGATTCTGAAACTGCTCGCAGGGCCATTCTGGCTGGTAGTGAGTTCATCGTTAGTCCGACCTATTCCAGAGAGCTCATCGAGATGTCAAGAAGGTATGCGAAACCGGTGTTCCCCGGAGCACTGTCCCCGACGGAGATTCTTGAAGCCTACACCATGGGAGCTGACGCAGTGAAGGTGTTCCCATGTGGAACAGTGGGAGGAGCATCCTACATCAAGGCGATCAGGGCGCCGCTGCCACAGATACCTCTAATCCCTACAGGAGGCGTGAATCTTGAAACCGCAGGACCCCTTCTTGATGCGGGTGTCTTCGCACTTGGAGTGGGCGGTGCCATCACAGATAAGAAAGCCATCAAGGAAGGGAACTACGAAATCATAACAGAGAATGTTAGGAAGTTCCTCAAAGTGGTCAAGAAACACAGGAGCAAGAAGTGAATACCAGCGCCGATACCAAAAGGAAAGCTTTTTGCGGTGGGCTTTAATGCCGCGAGAGAGAAGTGATCTGAAATGACACAGGATTTACTTGAATTGATGCGCGAGAGAATCGCTATCGGTCTTGAACGCGAGAAAACCCAAGAAGCCCTAAAGGGTTGGGAACGTAAGGCTCTGTTGACCCTTAAGGATGGAGCGCAGTACCATTTCCTCGTTGCAGATGGTACAATACAGGTTAACGATGGCCCCATTGACAGTCCCGACATGCGAATTGAGGCTTCAGAAGAAACAATCCGGAAGCTCTTCATGGAGGAGATGGGAGCAACAACTGCAATTCTCAAGAGGAAATTGAAAGTCAAGGGTTCAACTTCCGACCTAATGAAGTTGAAGCACATATTCTAGCAACATTCGGAAATCGGGGTTGTGATTTGTGGATCAGAGAGTAGTAGATGAGCTTGCCCGGATCGTGGGCGATGAATTCGTGTCGACACGTGACGATGTACTTCTGACTTATTCCGCCACGGCATCAACAGGATACGATTCAGTTCGTCCTGGAGCTGTCGTAAGACCTGGAAGTACTCAAGAGGTTGTTGATGTTCTCAAGGTTGCCAACAAGTACAAAGTCCCGGTGACACCCCGCTCTGGAGGGTCAGGCCTCCAAGGAGAGGCTATTCCACAACCTGATGGACTCGTCGTTGAACTCCTAAGACTTAAGGACATCACGGTTTTTGAGGACCTCAGATCAGTCAGGGTTGGAGCAGGAATTACCTTTGGCAGACTCGATAAGTTCCTGAATCAATATGACCTCTGGGTGCCGGTCTATCCGGAGTCTGCGTTAGTCTGCACACTGGCTGGAAATGTTGCTGTCAATGGCGCTGGACCAGGCTCCAGCACATATGGTTGCATAGCTGAGATGGTCCTCGGGCTTGAAGTAGTTCTAGCGGATGGTACAATAATTCAAACCGGTACAGAAGGCAATCCTAACGCTCCCGGCCCATTTCTGCGCTATGCCTTCGGACCGGACCTGACAGGTCTATTCATCGGATCTCTGGGCTGTCTTGGAATCATCACTAGCGTATCAATGAAGACGTTCAAGAGGCTGCATCACTTTCACTACGAAACATATGGATTCGAAACGAAAGAGCAGGCTGAGAGGTTCCTGATAGAACTGAAACAGAACGAGATACACGCATTATTCGCATCACTCTACGAGGGCCCGATTCTAGACTTTTTCATGGATATGCTTGGCGACGAGTATGGAATTCCAAAACATGAATGGCCGCCGGTTGTTACTTCGGCGACTCTCGGTCGCCTAAGAGAAGATCAGCTTGAGAGCGACGTTAAATTGGCGAAGCAAATCTGTGAAGAGATCGGAGGACATGTCATCGGAATCGGTGAACTACCGCGAGGGGAATGGGATGAAAGAATGTGGACCTTCGCTCGATCTTCGTACGCTCATGGCTGGCATTGGCGTATTCTTTATCATCACCAGACGCCGAAAAATTGGCATCGCTCAATCGAGGAGATTTGGGCAGTAATGGACAAGTACGGCTTGCTTGGCCACACTGCGGGCTTTCAATCAGGTCATTCATCCTACAATTTCTATCCGCACCTCTACTTTGACCCACAAGACAAGGAAGAGGAGATGAAAGTAAGAGAAGCCCATAAGGACCTAGCACAACGTCTCTTCAAAACCGGGGCAGTCCCCTTCAAGCTTGCACCCTATTGGATTGAAGATGTAGAGGAAATGAAGGATTATCTCAAGCTCATTAAGACATTGAAACGCGTAATGGATCCCAACAACATCATGAATCCTGGCATCTTCGGGGATATGTGATATTAGTCAGAGGAGTGCAGAACTCGGTGAACAAAAAGGTAGTTTCGGAACTTGTCAAGATTGTTGGCGAGGATTATACGTCCACCAGAGAGGATGTTCTCCTCACGTATTCTGAAACTGCGTCCATGGCTAAGGACCCAGTGATTCCAGGGGCTGTGGTCCGACCCGGGTCTGCTGAAGAGGTTTCGCAGATACTTCAACTCTGCAACAAACACAAGATCTTGGTGACTCCGCGCTCAGGCGGGTCTTCACTTCAGGGAGAAGCTATCCCCAAGCCGGATGGTTTAGTTATTGATCTCTTACGAATCAAAGGTATCACTCTTCATAAGGAACTCAGATCTGTAACAGTCGGAACGGGCATAACATTTGGCGAGCTCGATAAGTTCCTGAATCAACATGATCTCTGGGTCCCAGTCGCTCCTGAATCAGCATTGATCTGTACAGTGGCGGCCAATGTTGCTGTCAATGGTGCGGGTCCCGGCTCCAGCGCTTACGGGTGTATTGCAGAGATGGTCCTTGGAGTGGAAGTGGTTCTGCCGAATGGAGAAATCATACAGACGGGGTCAGAAGCGAACCCCAATGCTCCGGGCCCATTCCTAAGGTATGCCTTCGGGCCAGACCTGACAGGGTTATTCATTGGCTCTCTTGGAAGTCTTGGAATCATAACGAAGGTTTCTCTGAAGACCTACAAGCGAATGCATCATTTTCACTACGAAACGTACGGATTCGATACGGCGGAACAGTCTGAGAAGTTCCTTATAGATATCAAGAACAATGATGTCCTCCCGATGTTTGCGTCCATCTACGAAGGTCCAGTGCTCAACTTCTTCATGGACATGGTAGGTGAGGAGTACGGAATTCCGGAACATGAATGGCCCTACAGGACAGTTTCAATGACAATTGGCCGACTCAGGGAAGACCAGCTGAAAAGTGACGCTAAGAAAGCCGAGGAGATTTGCGAGCAACTTGGGGGTCATGTGATAGGCATTAGCGAATTGCCACAAGGAGAATGGGACGGTCGCCTTTGGACCTTTGTGAGAACTTGCTATATACATGGCTGGCACTGGCGCACCTTGTATCATCATCAAACGCCAAAAAATTCTCATCGCTCAGTGGAAGAGATAACGGCTGCCATGGATAAGTACGGATTCCTTGGACACACGGCCGGATTTCTCTCTGGGCATTCCACAATGAACATGTATCCTCACTTCTACTTTGATCCGCTCGATAAGAAAGAAGACCACATGATACGCACAGCGCATGATGAGCTCGCTACTACTCTCTACAAGACAGGGGCAGTTCCCTTCAAACTCGCAGAGTACTGGAAGGGCCGGATGGACGGAATGGAGGATTACATGAAGCTCCTTTCCGCAATCAAAGAGGCGCTCGACCCTAACGGAATACTTAACCCGGGTGTACTTGGAGGAATATGAGAAATGACTGAAATTGATGTAGATGAGCTAATGGAGAATCTGGCGCAGTGTCGCAGATGTGGAATCTGCCGCGATGCAGTGTATGAAGACATGGGTTTCGATGGCATATGTCCGGTCTGGAAGAACACAGCAGGCTTTGAAACGAGCTTCATGCGAGGAAAACTCATGATTGCCATTGCCCTGCTTGAAGGACGGCTTGAGAAGACAGAAGATAACGCAGAAGCCCTATACTCATGTTCGCTATGTGGGAACTGCACTGAAATTTGTGCTGCAGAGTTTGATCCAAGAAAGTCGCTTGAGTTGGTTAGGGCAGTTCTGAGTGACATCCCCAATGAGGTGCGGGATGGCATTGCAGAGAGAATTCTAACCACCAACAATCCGTATGTCACGGACAAGAAAGGAAAACGCGACTGGGTAGCGGAGCTGGGATTTGAACCTCCAACCAAGGCTGACACGCTATACTACTTCGGATGCACTGCAGGAATGAAACTGCCTGAAACAGCGAAGGCAGCGGCGAGGCTGCTTAAAGCGGCGGGTATCGAGTTTGCGGTTCTGGAGGACGAGCCATGCTGTGGATCAGTTATGATTAGAACAGGCCGGCTTCACGATGCCGAAGAAAACGCAAGGAAGGTGCTAGCGTCAATCCAAGAGTCAGGAGCCAAGACTGTTCTCGTATCATGTGCT
>WTCK01000127.1 GCA_013138615.1 Candidatus Thorarchaeota archaeon
GAGAATCCGGATTCTCAACTGGAAAAAAGTCGTCGCCCACAGCTCCCTCACCGAGGAGATTGGCTCCGGGATGAGTGACGAACTGGTGGAGGATGTCTTTGCCAGCGGCGAAGCCCGCACCGTTCACGAGGGTGCGGCTTGAGGAGACAGGTCGCAAGGTTGCTGAACGACTTGGAATCAAGCTCAGTATTGGTCAAAGAATTGATGCTGATGCCCAGAAAAGACTTGCTTCATCTCTTGCAGAATCTCTTGTAGAGGCCTTGCAGGGCACCCCTAAGTCGGACATGGCCAAAATGCTCATGATGACTTCGCCCTTGGATGCAACAGAGAGAATCGACGAGCTGGCTTTCTCGGGAGGTGTCGCTGAGTACATCTACGAAACTGAAACTCAGGAGTTTAATGATCTCGGTCGTTCACTTGCTGATGCAATCCGGGCGAAGGTGACAGAGAGCGGCATGCCTCTGCACGAACCTGAGCATAAGATTAGGGCCACGGTCATAGGTGCTGGACAAAGCAGCCTGCAAGTAAGCGGCTCAACGACTTTCCTTTCTGCGGGACTTAAGTACCCTCTACGCAATCTGCCAGTGGTCGTTCCTCACATTCCACAAGGGAAGCAAACTTCCGAGAAAATTAAAAGGTCTATTTTGAAAGCACTTGAGAGATTTGATATTCAAGAGGGCCTGGATCCATTAATTCTAGCATTCAAGGATGCAGTTAGACCCTCTTACGAGAATCTTACATCCTTTTCAGAGGGAGTTGTCGCAGCATTACCCACAACGGTAAGAACTGGGAAATCAATACTCATGTGCTTTGATACGGACATTGGTAATAGTGTGGGAAACGTCATGAAGAGGGAAACCGGCATCAAGAATGAGATACTATCCATCGATGAAATTTCCCTAGATGAAGGTGATTTCGTGGATATAGGAGAACCCATAATCGAGGGAGTTGTTGTTCCCGTTGTGGTCAAGACGTTGGTATTCAGTAGAGAGTAGGTGTTGAGAACTCATCTAATGCTTAGAGGCCGGCAGCCAGACTCGAATCTCCACTCCCTGTTTAGGTTCATCTTCTACACGGTCTACAATGACAATATGACCCCGATACTTGTCGACAATGTGCTTGACTTGTGGTGCTCCAACACCTCCAAGTCGCTTCTCTAGGTCGAAGAGAGAGAGTTTCATCTTCTCGGACATCCCGGGACCATTGTCCGAAACCGCGATTTCAAAGCCATCGTCTCGCTGTGTAAGACGGACCCATACCTGTTTCTCTTTGCTGGGATTATGCTTGACGGCATTCTCCAGAAGTTCTCGCACCAGATTTTCAAAATACGGATCCGCACGGATAACTGGGTCAAGTCCCCCGTAATCGACCGTCACTTTGACTTTATGATGCTTTCTACGGAATAAATCCAATGTCTGCTCTAGAGTTTCCTTCAAGGAAACATCACCAAGGGGCACAGAGAGAAGATGTTCTGTAGCATGGACTTTGTCAATCAAAGCGTCACAAACATCTGCGGCACTAATAACATACTCGAGAAGCCTTGCACCTTCGGGATTTTGTGCGATATTGCTGAGCAAATCCGCACTCATGGTGATGGCTTGCAGTTGATTGCGTATGTCATGGCCCATTAGGTCTAGATACAGCATCGATGTTTCAACTGCAGCCTTCAGTTCAGCCGCAGCCCTTTGACTCTCCGTGATATCGACTCCGGAGCTGAGCACGCCAATTATGTTACCATCCTTATCAGAAAGAGCAGTATCTCGCCAAGACACAACCCGTTCTACCCCGCGCTTAGTGAGTACCGGGTTGTTATAGTACTCAATTGTTTCAACCTCACCTGCAACAATAGTCTGGAAGACACTTCTCATCTCAAGCCTAATTCGCGGAGGCACGATTCTCTCAAACCAGTCCAACCCCACGAACTCCGTTTCCGAGTACCCAAGCATCTCGGTTGCTTTACGATTGGTGAAAGTGACTTTTCCAAATGTATCTAGGACAACTATCGCGGCTCCGGCGATATCCAGATAACGTTGAAGCGTTTCGCATTGTTTCTTCAATTCACCCTCTGAGCTCCTAAGCAAGGTGATATCATTGAATACAAGCTGAACAGCGGTCTGCCTTTGGAAATCCACAATTTGCAGAGATACATCGAAGAAACGAGGACGGCCCTTACTATCATTCCACTGAAGCACGAATGTCTTCGTTCGCCTCGATTTCTTTGAAAGGTGAGCATTCACCTTCTTTTCCAAATCTTCAACCTCACCGGGAAGGGCGGCAAGAAGAGCGTCACTGATTGTTTTGCCAAGAAGGCTTCCTGATACTGATGACATCTTTTGGAACTTCTTATTCGCATAGACGATTCCTTTTTTGCCAACGATCAGTATGCCCACTGACAAGTTATCAACAATGAGATGAAATCGGTCCCTGTCGTCCTTCACAGGCATTTAGTCCACCAGCAATTACCCAGTCTGCTTCGAGTGCTCTGTTAATGAAACGTTATCATTCTTCCGAGTAACGATTCCTATTCAATTTGCATTCTTCATTATCTCGCGAGTTATAACCTTGAAGACATCTTCAACATTCTCATTCATTTTAACTGAAGTTTCTAGAAAAGTCCCGTTAAGCTTCTCAGCCATTTCTTTTCCTTCAGCCTCTGTCACTGCCCTATCTTGCACCAAATCGGTTTTGTTCGCCACAAGAAGACAAGCGCAATTCGGTACATGTGTTTTGGCCTCCTTCTTCCAACCTAGTATCTCATCAAATGTTTCACGGCGCGTCACATCGTAGATGAAAACGACTCCGCTTGCACCAGTATAGAAGTTGCTACGAACCTTCTTCATCTCGGGCTGACCAGCGAGATCCCAAATTTGCAGCTTCACGAGACGATTATCCACATTCAGGTTCTTGAATGCGAACCCGGCACCCAGAGTCCGTATGTAAGACTCACGAAAAGCGCCTGTAGTAAATCGCAAGATAAGAGAGGTCTTTCCAACGGCACCGCTTCCAACGACTACGATTTTGTAGATGCGAGTGAAGCTTCTATCGTCCATGGCCGTCAAACCTCTTTAGGTCTGCTCTGCTTTATCTATCGAGTTCTCTGGATTAGCTATCTTGAAGGGCGTTGAATTGCTATTTCTGTGTTAGTAGTATAGTGCTGAGGAGCAGATTATATCGTGAGCGTACCGACTGAAGAAACATATCTCGTTGAGTGCCAGCGTTGAACCATTCGAGGAAACGTTCAACTAAAACTGTCCTTCAGCACAATTCAAATAGCTGTAAACAAGAACGTGGCTTCTGAGGAATTGATCGTGCAAGAAATCCCGGACCTGTTTGTTGATCCCATCGCGTTCATCCTATTCTTTTGGCTACAGATACTACAGCTTTTCATTCTACTTCTACTATACTTCATTATGACACGGGTTCTCCGCCGGTCATTGAGAGCAATGGGGGTGGGACCTGAGGCATCGAGCGGCATAGTGCTAATCACAAGACTGATTCTTTTTGCTGCTGTGGTCATGGTCATTATAGGCTTCTTTTCATCTAGTTTTGCAACAATTCTATCAGTGTCCACGCTATTCGGGACTGCGATAGGTCTCGCATTTTCACAAGCATTAGGAAACATCGTTAGTGGATTGTATGTCTTTGCCGCTAGGCCATTTCGTGTTGGAGACTACGTGAAGATTGGAAATGTCGAAGGCATTGTCCGTGAGATCACACTCAACTACACTGAAGTTCTATTGCCTGATGAAACAACTCAGCTTGTACCCAATGGCAAAGTTGTGACAAGTGAGGTAACTAACTACCGCATCGAGATGTCAGACTTCATTGAAGTGAGTGACGAGCTCGAATCAGATGGGGATTCCTCGATAAGGCGCTCAATGAGAAGAGCGCTCTACAAACTCAAAGATATGACTGGCTACGATGAGGCATATCGCTACACCTTCGAACTGACTTTTCATATGAATTTCGACCATCAGAATCTTCGAATTACATTTGATAATGTCTGCAAGAATTGGACAACAAAATTCCTGACAACCCCCAACTACTTAGGGTGGGCCGCTCCAAATGCGTGTGTTGTCTATCGATTCTCATTCATTGTAGGCAATCCAATGGACATTATCAAATATGGTTCAG
>WTCK01000098.1 GCA_013138615.1 Candidatus Thorarchaeota archaeon
TATGCCTGCTTCTGGAAGTACCCTTTCTTGAGAGCGACTGAAATTTTGGTAGAAGTGACTTTATCGCCTCCAGATTCTTGGACCTGATATGGAAGGAGAGGCAACTTCTCATCACGGATGCTCTCGAATCTGGGCCAAGCGTGCTCATCTTTCTCAAGAATGAATACTTGACCTTCCACCTGAGTGAACTCTCTAAGACGCAACATTCCCTGACGGGGAGATATCTCATTGCGGTAAGCCTTGCCAATCTGAAATACAGAAGCAGGGAGCTTGTTTCTAAAGAAGGTGAGGAACCGCTTGAAAAGCAAGTATGTTGATGTGGCCGTTTCTGGCCGCATGTATGCCTCTTGGTCCAAACCTAGGGTTGTTTTCAACATCAGATTGTACTCTTTTACCGGACCGAGGACTCCTTTGCACGCAGCACAGTGGACCTTGAGTTCCTCAATCTTTTTGGAAATATCATCCAAGGAAAGCCCTGCTATCTTGGCATCCGGCGCCTGTTCCAGTATCAGATTATCAGCACGGTACAGCTGTCCGCATTTCGTGCACTGCGTAATCGGGTCGACAAAGCCCTCAAGGTGACCAGATGCTTTCCAAACAATTGCTGGCGAAACTGTCGGGCATTCAACCTCCCAGAAGTCAGCTCTTACAAAGGACGAACGAATATTGTCTTCGAGCCGGTTCTTCAGAAGCTTTCCAAGAGGTCCAAGATCGAAGAACCCGGAGCTGCCACCATAGATTTCTGGGGATGGACCCCAGTAGAAACCCCTATTCTTGGCCAATGCAACAATGGTTTCTCTAAAATCACTCTTCGGTTTCAATCGTCTGAGCCTCCGAGCACCCACTGTCATGTCAAACTTAAAACTATGGTCTTTGCAAATCATCTGTTCCCTGCACTACTGCGCCTATACGACAGTATTCTTATTAAGAATGCAACCAGGGCGGTAGTGAGGATGAAGCATTGGTAAAAGATTCCCGCATCTCCGGAGTCTACAAGCTCACGAGAGAGGAGCGAGCAAGGAAGCTAGCAGAGCTCACCGGTTTAGGTGAGGACGATCTAGGGCCCCTTGTTGATCCTAGCAAAGTGGATCTCGAAGTTCTGGACCATATGATTGAGAACGTTGTTGGAACCATGCCGCTTCCGCTTGGCATTGCCACGAACTTCCTGATAGACGGGAAGGACTACCTAATACCGATGGCCATTGAAGAACCATCCGTGGTAGCAGCGGCGAGCAATGCTGCCAAGATGGCACGTACGCATGGCGGATTCACTGCCACTGATACGGGCCCTCTAATGATTGCTCAGATTCAAGCCATCAATGTGCCAACACCGTACTCCGCGAAAGTGGAAGTGCTCAAGGCAAAGGAAGAACTTCTTCAACTGGCTAACGATCAAGATCCGATTCTGATTCGCTTTGGAGGAGGAGCCCGAGACCTTAGAGTGCGGGTTATTGACACGAAAGTTGGACCAATGCTAATCACAGAACTCATAGTGGATACGCGGGATGCAATGGGGGCTAATGCAGTAAATACAATGGCAGAAGCTCTTGCTCCGGTTATTGAGAAAATCACTGGAGGCAAAGTGCTACTCAGGATTCTGTCCAATCTAGCAGAGTTGCGTGTTGTGCTGTGCAAAGCAACCTTTGACAAGAAACTCCTTGGAGGCGAGGAGATTGTGGATGCCATAATCGCCGCTTGGGCTTTCGCAGAAGCAGACCCATATAGATGCGCCACTCACAATAAAGGAATCATGAATGGTATCGACGCAGTTGTCATTGCTACCGGGAACGACTTCCGAGCCATTGAAGCAGGAGCACACAGTTATGCTGCTGTTGGAGGATATCACTCTCTCACGAAGTACGAGAAGGACCCCGATGGAAACCTCGTGGGCAGTATCGAGATCCCCATGGCTGTTGGTCTTGTTGGAGGAGCCACGAAAATCCATCCTGTAGCTAGAGCCTGTGTCAAGATTCTTGGAGTCAAGACCGCACTCGAGCTGGCCCATGTCATAGCAAGTGTAGGCTTGGCTCAGAATTTCGCAGCGCTTAGAGCACTCTCATCGGAGGGAATACAGAAGGGCCACATGTCACTACATGCAAGAAACGTAGCGGCCACCGCTGGTGCCAAGGGTAAACTCGTGGGCGTAGTTGCAGAGCGACTCGTGAAAGAGAAGAATGTCAAGGTTGAACGGGCAAAAGAGATTCTTGAAGAACTCAAAAAGAAGTAGCAGCAAAACTGTTGTCATCAAGATTCCAACAATCTTTGAGCGCATTAGCACCGGGTTATCATTTTTCGAACCCCTTACGTCAGGGCAACATATTTCTATGCTACACGGACACATACCGATACCTCTTGGCATAGAACAGGCCAGGCATGAGTGTGGTTTCCATGGAAGATGAATGTAGTCAATGGGAGCGGCTAGCTGGAGAATTCGTAGAAGCAGGTCAATTCTATCAGGCCGCGAACCAATACAAGCAGGCAGCAGACTGCTACCTAGAAAGGGTTCTTGACATGGCAAGAAAATCCGCTGAGTATTACCACATGCATGCTGAGTCGAGCCTCGAGAAAGGCAATCACCGAGCCGCTTCAACTTCATACTTTGAAGCCGCCGCCCAATACAGGCAGACAGGCGATCTTTCTACCGCATTGACTCTCTATGAGAATGCAGCCAAGGAAGCGCTCCTGGAGAACATGACCGAAACGGCCGCGCAATCGTACTTGTGGGCGGCTTATGCTTGCCATAAGCTGGATAATGCAGAATACTTCTTGACATGCGCGAAGAATGTAGGAGACTTATACAAGCAGGCGGGCGACAAGGCACTGGATGCGGGCAAGGCGGAACGAGCCGTGATTGATTTCTCTCTAGCGGCAATGGGTTTCGCCACAATTGATAGAACCAAGGATGCACAGCAACTCATCAAGACTGCGAAGAAGATTATTGGCAAAACGAGATGGGATTGGCTTGGTACACTGCTATCATTCAGTGAAGCTCTTACGAACAATAAACTGGATGAAGCAAACGGTCTATTGAAGAAGTTCAAGGAAGAAGATACCATCAAAGAGGTCATGAGTGCTTGCCTTGATATTCTGGAAGAGAAGCGGAAGAAGTAGGGGCACTATCCTACATTGATCTGCGAAGTTGTAATGACTTCTTGTCCACTACGTCCATCTGTAGCTTTGACAGTAACAAGTTCTTCTCCATAGGAAATCCCACGCACATAGACTTGGAGCCGCATTTTCTCATTTGGACCTAGGAAATGGATTATCTTCTCGTCGCTTCCTAAGGAGATCTCAATACCTTCAGATAGTATGATTTCAACGGCTATATTCTCAGCCGGTCCATCTCCCGTATTGCCGAGTGTGACATCAAGGAATGCGTCCTCACCCAATCCACAAGAAATACGCTGTGGTGTCATTTCTATCTTAAGGTCTGATGGCGCCTTTGTAATCAGGAAATCAATCGTGTTACTGACTTTGTGCACATGAACCTCGTCACCTTCGAGCGTCAATCTGAATGGGCCAACGATACCACCCCCACTAAGGACGGGCATTAGCTCAAATAGCCATGATTCCTCCGTATTCAGCTCAGGACCAATCTTCGGTTCCTTTGTGAAGATTAAGCTGTTTGAGAGGGTATACTTGAAATCACAAGCTTTGACGGGAACTGGACACTTGTAGCGGAACTCAAACTCGATGGGAGTCTTAGCGTTCACCTCATCAAGATCCTGTCCTGCCCACTCGATGCGAATTTCAGTTTGAATGGCTAATCGAATGGACCTGAATAGAAACTCAAAGAGCTGCACCTCAACAGGTTGTGGCTTTACCTTCCCAATCTCTTTCTCAAGATCCTTACTACTAATGGAATGACCCTCAAACAATATTTTCACGAATAAGCTGGCAAGATTGAGCTCAGTCATCTTCTTCATCTCAGAGCTTGAAAATCGCTTCTCAGCTTTCCTTAGCACGTTCATGCTCGTATCGAATCGTCTAACTGATAGATGACATAGTATTGCCAGCGCGATTGCTCGCCCAGATGCCCGAACTTTCTTGGTCCGGAAAAAGTGATCTGAAGATTCCGAATAGAGACCGCCCGCCTCATCGAAAGTGCTCTCGATCAAGAGCGTTTCTGCCGCTTCGGTCTTCATCAATGCTGCCCTTGTATGATCATTATTTTCCAATGCACTAGAAGCCGCTTCACGGAAGTACTTGACTGCAAAATCAGGACCTTCGCCTTCCAAAAAGAGCTTGGCGGCTTTCTCAAACTCAATGCTGGCGT
>WTCK01000217.1 GCA_013138615.1 Candidatus Thorarchaeota archaeon
CCCACTCAACTCAACGTGATTGACAATGTCCAAGCCATTCAAATTGTGAATCAGGATTACGTGACTTTCGACCTTAGCTTCACCGATGTTTGGCCAACGCACGATTCGCAAGGCATCACAGAGGCTCTCTGGGACTACAACCGAAATGACACAGCAGCCATCACCGTTTCCATTCTGCCACATCCCACTATGGCAGGTCGCTATGTTGTTACTGTCTTTGGTAATGAGATTGATGAAACTGGTGGATTCCTCTTTATCACAATGTCCAAGGAGAACTACGAGTTGAAAACTACAATCGCCATATCATATGAAGTCAATCCAAATGACTATGATATAATGGTAGCGAC
Organism: Candidatus Thorarchaeota archaeon; assembly: GCA_013138615.1. Lineage (GTDB taxonomy): Archaea > Asgardarchaeota > Thorarchaeia > Thorarchaeales > Thorarchaeaceae > WTCK01. Next base: position 348 of record WTCK01000217.1, read on the forward strand.
GACTGTAACCTACGTGTTGCCTCTTGTCGCCGTACTGGCCATGGGCATTATTCTGTATGTCAAGGTCATAAAACTGCCAAAACAGATTCGCAAGATAAACGGCCAGATTAAGGCGCTACGAAAAGGCAAGATGCCCAAACCTGTGGACGACGTCCGGAGTCGACAAGAGATTGTGGCCGAGCTCTTCAATGACACGTTCATCGAACTAGAACTGACTCGACTACCATCACAGATGCCTGAAGTTGCGATTATAGTAGATGTTCCAGAGCTTGGAGAACTGCTAGTTCAGCTCTCAATACTCACAAACTTGAGCACACAGGAGCTTGATGATTTCAAGGCTGATATCTCGAAGATGCGAATGAGTGAGCAGGCAGCCTTCATCAAAGAGGTCATCCATCAAGAAACAATTCGAGTGGCGCGGCGTGATGGCAAAGCCGTCGACGAAATCAAGGAACTGGTGGCAGAGCAGGCCCTGCACAAGATTCGCGGAGAGGAAATGCTCGAGGCGCCAGGTGTCGAGCCCATAGTATTATCGTCCGAAACTGTGATACTACCACCTGAGGACGTAAAAGCTGAGGATGTTGTCACTACCATTAAGCGTGAAGCTGAAGCCACACCATCTGACCGACTCAGCGACCATGAGATCAAGGAATTGAAAAAGAATCTTGAGCAACGTGGTGTGCCTCCACACGAGATTGACACAATCTTGGAGCAGGCCAAAAGCCTCCCACGAGATCTTGTCGATGAGCTGGTTAAGAGCCTCGGAGGTGAAGAGGAATAGGGGCATCACCGCTCCTTTTCCTTTGCATCCCTTCCAATAATGGAAAAGTCTTTCCTAAAATCGACACTGTCATGCCTTATGCGAACGTGTCTGCCCAGCATTGATTATTATGTGGTTCCTGTTCAAAATAGAAATTGTCCAGAGATGGTCCCACGCATGTAGATGAGACCAAGTAGAGGATGCAATTCGTCGAAGAGTTTCGAAGTGATACAGATGTTGAAACGCCGCACAATCATGATAGTAATAGCCAGCATGTTCTTGATACTTCTAGCGAATCCAATAGAAGATGGCATGTTGGCTTCCACTTTGACATCGTCTGAGTCTGCATCAGGTCGGGGTATTTTCGCAGACAACGGAGCTACATACGCAGGGAATGGAGCCGCATTAAATGTCGCCTTCTCTGGCACTTTCACGAATAGTTCATCCTGGACAGACTCAACAACGACTTACTCCGAGGACATGACCTCAGGATCCTCCTTCACTGTCACAAACGGTAGCACAGTGTCATGGACTGCATATGTTCTAGTTTCACCTCCTCCTGAGGTTGAAACCTTAAGCTTCACTGTTGACTATCCCCTTGAAGAATGGACTCCAGTTTCGTTGACAGACCCATTGAATGTAGTCCAAACTATCCCTGCTGACTGGTCGTATGTGGGAGGGCTCATCACAGTAGAGTCGAGCGCAATTGACTCCTATGGACTTTGGAAATTCGAATTCGTAGGTGAGAATCATCTGCGTGACCTGCAATTGGGACCAAGTGACGGAGCTCTGTCCTCTTCAGCCACACTCGGTGTTGACGACGAGCTAAAAATTCAGACTACAAGCTCTTGGGTTACGGGTGCGGCAACAAAATTCGAGCTTATTGACCCAAGCGATTCCATCTGGGACACCGCAACAAACTCCACCTCGGGAGCTTCTTCTCACTTGCTTCGGTCATTCAGGTATCGCAAGAACATAACTGTTCAAAGCTCGAGAGTATCCGGAGACCTCACTAACTATCCCGTTCTAATCGACATCCTTGACTACGACCTGTACACAGACTGTCAGAGCGACGGGGCAGACATCATCTTCGTATCCGGCGGCAACATTCTTTCCCATGAGATAGAACGGTTTGACCAAGACTATGACACAATTCTTGGACGAGCGCAACTCACGGCGTGGGTCAAAACGAACGTATCCGCCTCAGTTGATACCGTCATCACAATGTACTACGGCAACTCACTCGTTGATTCCGTAACAGATACAGAGGCGGTTTGGACTGAGGATTACCTAGCTGTCTGGCATCTCAATGAAACTGTAACAGACGAAGCCACAACTGGAACCCACTATGACTCAACTTCGGCTGACTACGATGGAACGCAGGATGGCAATGATGAAGTCAACACTCCCTTTTCCTACGGTCAAAGATTCGATGGCACCGACGACATGATCAATGTCACATTGGACAAAGGTCTTGATCCGACTGGTGATGTCACCATCTCGGGATGGTTCAGGTTAGACAATAATTTCGGCGCCTTTTCAGCAACATCGCAGGTGATAATGGCGAAGTTCTTCACGGGTGACGATGATCTGCACATTATCCTTGTGGGTGGCGACTACACGAGAGATCCCGTTGCACCTGGTTCTTTGGTGTTTAAGATCGAGAATAACGAGAATACCAAGTACATATGGACTGATACGACCAGCTGGACCGCGGGGCAATGGTACTACTTCGTCTGCACTATGGACGCAAGCAATCCCTCCAATAATCAAATCTACATAGACGGGCAACCTGACATGAATGTCACTACGTCAGGTACTGCAGTCTACGCGAATCTCACGTACTCTGCACACTGGGGAATAGGTGGTGGAGAAACAGATGGGCAGATGCCTCGGTTGGGTGATATGTATGGTGGCTATTTTGATGGCAGCATCGACGAA
>WTCK01000196.1 GCA_013138615.1 Candidatus Thorarchaeota archaeon
ATGACTACGGCATCAACTGCCTTGTTCATGGGATAACAGGAGTGGGAATGACTGTCTTCTCAAGGTATTTCCTCACCAAGATTATCCCGGAGCAGTTTGACTCGTACACAATCTATGTTGACGCCAAGCATAAGGACGTCCTTGAGATTGTTGCAGAGCTCAATGATAAGATTCACAAATTGTCAAGCAAGCCCATCACCGTAGCTTTTGATTTGGATAAACTCTGGATGCAGTTCAAACGTACTGCGTCTGCATCGTCGAGAAGAGGAGTATTTGTCATAGACAATATAGATGAGAACAACGAGGAAATCTACACCAAGGTTGCCATGCTGTCCAAGGAGATCAAGGCAAGCACGATTGGCGTTCTAAACAGCCACGATTACCGATTGCTCACAAAGGCACCTGCGACCCAGATGGCCTACGACTTCGAGGTGCCCCTAGACACCTATACCCAATCACAGCTTTATGACATAGTGAGAATGCGCGTGGAAGACACGTTTCCATTGGGGCTCACCGATGAGATTGTCAGGTACATAGCAGACTTGGTCTGTGAGTTTCAGGCATCGACGCCCAGGACATCGATTGAAGCACTCAAAGCCCTCTGGCCACTGGCTCAGAAAGGACAGGAGATAACCTCGGATATTGTTAGATCGGCCACATCCAGAATTACGACACTCGGTCAGGATGACGACTACATGAACCTGATAGACACAATAAGCATGAACGATTTCATGACCCTGCTTGTGCTTGAAGCCTTGAGCGAGCATCTAATGCGCTACAAGACTGAAACGTACATTGACAGACAGACACTCAATGAGCTTGTCATGATCAAGTGCGAAGAGCTAGGAGTCAAGCATTCAATAGACGACATTGACAAGAGTCTGCCGACACTTATCTCCCAGACCGTTATCTTTGAATCAGGTTACCCTCGAGATCTGCTTTACCTGCTTGTGCCACCCGAAATACTCTATGACACAGCATTGAGTCTAAGACGCGAACTGGCCAGCAGAAAATAGCCTGCTTTTTGCAGGTTCTAGGAAAGCAGTCAAGTGTGAGGCGGAAACGCCGCCTTCACAAGCACGGTTTTACTCGCCCTTTAGTGCCTTCTTTTCCTTGACTTCTATCTTGGCCCAGGCTTCGAGTCCGTCAGCACCTTGTAGTGCGCCGACGTCTTCATCCCAATTGCTAGCCTCAATGAGAGCAATCCAACCCTTTCCGTAAGGATCCTCGTTGAGTAGCCCGGGGTTGGCCTTTAGACCTTCATTCGTTTCAGTAATCGTGCCCGTTACGGGACTCTTGACAGCTCCCGTCCATTTACCACTCTCGAGTGTGCCAACGCTGCGACCAGCCTTGACCTCCTTACCGGGCGGCCTCAAGCGAATGAACTTAATCTTCCCTGCGGCATAAGAGCCTAGGGAAGTCATGCCAAGCCGCACCTTACCATTTTCCTTCTTAATCCAAAGTTGGTCGGTTCCACCGCCAAGGTAGAAAAGATCTTCTGGGAAATCAAAACCATCGACTGTAACCATGCCTTATTCACCGAGCTATAGTCGGTTTAAGTTCCACTTAAGAAAATTTCGGACTGACAGCCTCCAGCTCTGGTGCTTAGAATTAGTCCTCCGAAGACTCACCGTTGATTACTTTTCGGAGCTGCTCGGCATCATCGGCCTCAATTTCGACGTATACAGGACCTGAGTACTTGCAGTCATCACAATAGTAAGTGTCTGGTACGAGCCAACCGCTGACTGCGCTCTTGGCCGTGTGAATTCGCTGACTGCCACACCTAGGGCATACTCGTATCTTCTTGCTCGTCATGACGTTCCTCCCGGCGGAACAGGTCGGAAGGTGCAACGGCGTTCCGACTATTAAATCACCTGCCGGATGTAGGAGATGGCGCGATTCAATTTGATAGGTCATTATTACTATTGATGCTGACATATCTCTGAGATGAAAGGGACAGAATCTAGTTTCAGATTGGGATTCTCTACTGCAGACCAAGTCAGACGTAGCATCATACCCACAGGAATTGTTGCCCTTGACAAATTACTAGGAGGGGGGTTAGAAACCGGCCTGATGTATCTGTTCTATGGAAACCGCTGTCTCAATGACGACCTACTTCGGAGCGCTGTTCAAATGCAACTTCCTGCGGAACGCAAGGGAGTCAATAGCCCAACCATAATCATTGACAGTGCTAACATAATCAAGATAGACAAGCTCACTGATTATTCATTTGATCTTGAACTTGAACCCGAGGAAGTCATGGAACGAATCTACATCTCGCGCGCATTCAATTCGAGTCAGACATACGCTCTCGTGATGGAACAACTGCCATCCTTTTTTGAGCGGGTGCCCGCGCGATTGTTGATTATTGCAGGCCTGCCGGACCTGTACATCTCCGAGAAAATGATGACAGGAGAGGGACTCCAACAGCTCACCCATATGGCGACCAAGCTGATGACGCTCACATTGAATAGGGAAATAGTCACGTTAGTTTCTGCACCGTCATCTCAGAAGAACCGCGACCTACCAGCAGGGGGAACGGCCCTCTCAAGCTACGCGCAGGTACACATTCACGTTTCCAAGTCAGAGCCCTACATCAAGTATACCCTAGCAAAACATCCGCAGTATCCAATCAGGCGAACCTCACGAGTCAGGCCTTCGGATTTTGGAACGACATTGCCGCTCTCACACTTCCTAGATGGGTCTGATGGAGAATAGAAGAGAGAGGGAGTTCGGACCCCTCTACTTTTTGTCTACTCCAAAGCTCTTGAGAAACTCATCAACGAGATCGCGCGGTAGATCCTTTGCCTGCTCCATTATCGTTGTAATCTCGTGCGCTTGGATGCCTCTGCGCACCAGATCCATCCTGAGATCCTCCAGCT
>WTCK01000246.1 GCA_013138615.1 Candidatus Thorarchaeota archaeon
ATCGTAATTGCTTCGCATAAGCGACGGAAAGCCTGTTTCAATCAATGAACCGTAACCCTCAATCTCATAGATGCCAACAACTACGAGAGAGTTTAGACTATATCGCCCCATGCTTCCGATAGGTGCAGAAATGGATGACGATTTGATTGTCAGTAGCTCGATATCAAGGGTTGAGTTGATTGTTAAGGTGACTCCAAACAATTGGTGTACATAATCGATAAATTGCCTTGAAACTAAGGTTTCGCCTTCTTGAAGCTCAAATGAACCTTCTATGCTGAAACTCGGAACTGTAGTACTTAGGAACTCATTGTCAACGAGTATCACTTCGCAATCTTTCATTCCTTCAGTATAGATGGGTTCGTCCAAGCCATACAGCGTACTATCGGGCAGTTCCGTGCCCCACACTATCCCTACTGTTGAATTGGCCCTATGTACTGATTCGATGAGGGAATCAGATCCAACGTATGCGTGCGCCAAGTTGACCTCGTCTGTTCCGCCTGCAGGATTATGAACCATCAGCTGGAATGAATTATTTTCAAAGTACCCATTCACACTGACTTGCACGCCGGTATCCGACCACACCATGACTGATGCAACAAGTGATACACCCAGACTAAGAGTCAACGCGAGGCTCAATGCTCTGAACGGGTATGCCCTCATGGAACTAAGGGCATAAGAAAACGCATACGCACGATTGCCTTTCCGAGGCGGAGTTTCGATTTTCGTGCGGCGAACCAAAGCAATCACCTCTAAGTGGTCGAACTGCTGCCTTTAGATTGAGCATCAGAAGAGGTTGTGACGTCAACACCACTTGGCTTGAAGAACTGTGATACGAGCTCTTCGACCAACACACCGTCACGCAGAAGAAGAATCTTATCAGCCATTCTCGCAACCTCAGGATCGTGCGTGACTACTAATACGGCTCGATTCTCCTTTTTGGCTAAGTTCTTCATGAGTTTGATTATTTCTCCGCCTGTCTTGTGGTCCAAGTCCCCGGTAGGTTCATCGCAGAGCAGAACTGCAGGATTATTCGCGAGTGCTCTTGCCAGGGCCACTCTGGAGCGCATCCCACCTGACAGCTCATGAGGCATGTGCTGAGCCCTGTGATCTACGCCAACTGCCTTGAGTAGTTTCATGGACCGTTCATGCCGCTCAATCGGTCTGATTTCGTCAAGAAGCATAGGTACCTGAACGTTCTCGATGGCAGTGAATATTGGCAGAAGATGTTGGTCTTGAAAGAGCACGCCAACCTTTTCTCGTCGCATCTCCGACATTTTCTCGTCATTGAGTTCTGTGATATCGATGCCATCAACGATTATGCTTCCACTGGTTGGTTGGTCAAGACCTCCTATCAGATTCAACAACGTGGTCTTGCCCGAACCTGAGGCTCCTACAATGGCGATGAAATCCCCCTTCTTGACTATAAGGTCCGTCCCACGGAGAACCTTGATGATGCGTGAGCCATCTTGAAACTCGCGATGTACATCGGTGCAATGAACTGCGATATTGCTGTCTTCTTCCAAGTATGCTCTCTCCAGTGTAAAATTTTAGTTCATCCGGATTTTTAAGGTTGCTACTGGAGCAACGAAGTATTATCCTCCCAGACAGAACGTTACTTAGAGCTACGGGTCAAGGCGAAAAGACAAAAGCAGTGGTCCAACTGGACTGTACGGTGGCACCCATGAGGGTATTTGCAATCTCAGGCCTATCAGGCACAGGAAAGACAACATTGCTCGAGCGGTTGATCCACGAACTCGTGAAAAAAGGTTACTCTATCGCCACACTGAAGAGCACGCAGGAGGATGTGTCTGAGCCTGAAGGAACAGATACATGGAGGCATCAGAGGGTAGGTGCAAAAACAACGGTCCTATTGGGACCTCAGAGCACCACAATCAGGCATGGTCGCCGAATGACTCTCAGAGGAATCTTCGCGGACTCGGATTTTGACTTTCTCCTAGTAGAAGGCATGAAACGCAGTAATATACCAAAGTGCTGGTGCTTAGGGAGGAACAAGTTGGAGTTAAAGCAGTTGCCACCCGAAACGATAGCTGCAGTTGCATGGGATCAGCCTGCCGGTACTGCTGAGATTCCGGTGATTCAGGAGGGCGAACTCAGCACTCTGGTCGATATCATCGAAAAGCATGCTGTCGAACGTAATCAGCTTAAAGACTAGGCGTTGTGCTTAGGTTCTACTCCGAATCGTACGCGATTTCAAGGCTCATTTCGGAAACTATAACTGTTCAGCTCCTGCAAGTCGCACTCATGAAACGGGGCAGGCTTTTCACTATTTTCACATTGGCTCTCTTCATGCTCCTTTGGACTGCAGGGCCAACGAAGGGGCCTTCACCAGTGATGCCACAAGACATCAGTTTGGGCAATTATGCAATACTGCATGATTCAGCCATTCCAGCATCAGATAGTTCACTAAACGTAACACAGCTGTGGGAGGAAGTTAATAGCAGTGTTTCTTCCTTAAACATAGAAAACTACACTCGCACCATCTCAGAGAACTACCCGAGCAGAACTTGGAGTGTCTACAACCTGACACCAAGTACTCATCTCGAGAACGCGTGGCATTGGGCGAATCAGACACTGCAGGAAGTCACCAGCGGGGCACTGACGTTCAGACAGATAACAGATCATCAGAGCCTCATTGCTACACAATACGGCGCGGACCCAGAACCCAAAGCTGCGGTGATAATAACCGGCGTCATTGACGGCGATGAAACGCCTAGCGCTAACGATGCGGGTGCAAGCGTTGCCGTAGTCCTTGAGATGGCGAATGTTCTAAGTAACTACAGCCTTGGTTTTGACATTCATTACGTGTTGAT
>WTCK01000244.1 GCA_013138615.1 Candidatus Thorarchaeota archaeon
AACTGGAACTGAGCGGTGAGGACTTCCAGCTTGAGATACTAGACTTCTTGGCTGAGAGGTGGAAAGGAAAACGGCAATCTATCCGAGGCGAACAGATAGCACAAGAGGAATTGGCACAGGGTATCTACGCCTGCGTTGGAAATCTCGATCAAGCGCTGGTAGAGCTGGATTACGACCTTAAGCCTTGGGAGGAGGTGCTGTAGATGGACCTGGAAGCTGACATCGTTGTGATTGGAGGCGGCATGGCTGGGCTTGTCGCGGGAATCAGAGCTACCGAAGAAGGTATGAAGACGGTCTTGCTTCGTAAGGGACAGAGTGCAACTGCGTACTCCTCAGGCGCTATCGATGTTATCGGATACTTGCCAGGAGGCACAGTGCCATTGGCTTCCCCCGTCGAGGGTCTCCAAGGAATCGCCAGTATGTTTCCTCTTCACCCGTATGGATTGCTAGGGTTCACCGGTGCAGAATCAGACACAGTTTCGAAGACCATTATCGAAAAGGTGCGTACCGCTGTATCATGGCTCAAAGCAACTCTGTTAGGCTCCAACATTCCTTTCTTTGGAGATATAGACTCAAACCTTGATGCTGTAACGGTTCTCGGTACAGTGAAACCAACCTGCATGATTCAAGAAACAATGTGGCCGGGTTCTTTAATGCTGGACGAGGACAGCGTGGCTTTCTTCGCAGGCGTGAAGGGGTTCCCAGTCTTCAATCCCCGAATGGCCGCCCAGGTCTTCTTAGAACACCAAATCTCAAACAAACTTCCACCACGCAAGGCGGGACACCATGTCTTGGATTTGGCACCTTTTGGTAACAATTACAACATATCTTCCATAGAACTCGCTCGATATCTTGACAACGAGGATAACCTCTCAGCCCTAGCAAAAACGCTGAAGAAGCAAGCAGATCGAATTGGTGCAACACATATAGCTCTGCCTCCGGTGTTGGGATTCAATCGAGCGCGAGAGAACCAGCTTGCTCTCCAGGATCTCACGGGGGCTCATGTTTTCGAGCTTCTATCCTTTCCGCCATCCGTACCTGGCCTTAGACTACAGAGAGGACTTGAAACCGCTTTTGTAAAAGGTGGGGGGACTCTCTTGGTGGGCCATCATGCAAAAATGGACTCGCCAAAATCAAAAATTGTGAAAAAGGTTACAGCAGTCGGTCCCAGAAGAAATCTCAAGATATCCACGAAGGCCGTAATTCTAGCAACTGGGAAATTCATCGGTGGGGGAATAATCGGTACTGAGAATGGTATTCGTGAGTCAGTCTTCGACCTGATGACCGTAAGCGAGAGCTTCCACATTGCTACAAATGTAACACCTCAGAAACTGACCAACACACTTGCACTCAGTCACATGGGTCATCCTCTTTTTGGTTCTGGACTCAGTGTTGACCCGCAATTCCGCCCAATAACGAAAGAAGAGATTCATGCCGCCGAGAATCTCTATGCAGCTGGTTCGGTTCTTGCTGGCTACAACTACCCGGCTGAAAAAAGTGGACTTGGTGTGGCCATTGTCACAGGGTACATGGCGAGTCGCAATGCAGTCGACTATGTGAAGGGGGTGTCAGCTTGAGCGAAGAAGAAGCATATCGAACTGTTCTAGCGACTCTCAAGGAAGAGGCTATCTATCCGTACAACGAAGATGAGATACAGGTTGTCAAATCAGTTGAGAGCTGTATCAACTGTGGTCTCTGCATTCAACACTGCCCTGTTGTCGCAGCTGTCGGCCTTGACCGTTTCAGTGGCCCCCGAAGCATCGCTGTAGAACTGAGTCGTTCTCCTCCTGAATATTGGACCACGGCAGATGTTGTGTATCTGTGTACCGGATGTGGGACCTGCCGGGAAGTTTGTCCGAAGGATGTAGATATCCCAGAGATAGTCAACCTCATCCGTGCTCGCATCTTCAAGCACCGGCCCGACCTTGTACCCATGCAGCTTCATGCTGCTGATGCTATCCTCGTTGAACATGGTCTTGCGTTTGTACCTTGGGAGGATCCCGAAGAGAAGGTGGAAAGCAGAAACATGAGGCTGGAACGCTTGGGTCTGCGACATGTCCCCGACCAAGTGGTCAAGGGGGCGGATGTGCTCTTCTACCCAGGTTGTCAGGCTGAGGAGCGCGCGCAGGAAGTGAAAGAGTCCGCCAAGATCATTCTCGACCATTTCAAAGTCAAGTTCACCCTCCTAGAGGAGATGAACTGCTGCGGTCTACCAGCTACTCTTCTTGGCGACGATGAAACTGCACTCGAGCTCGCCTTGAAATTGAAGAAGAAAGTTAAGGACTTGGGGGTCAAGATGGTGGTCACTACGTGTGCTGGGTGCACCTCCAACTTGGCGCGCATCGCGGAGCGTGATGGGTGGGGCATTCCTGTCTATCACATGCTTGAATATCTGGTGGAGGAGATTGGCATGGTCAAACTAACGTCAACTTTCAAGCAAAGTACCGAAGAGAAACCGCTGAGAGTGACTCTGCATGACCCTTGCCATCTTATCAAACACACTTCTCGTATAACAATGGATTATGCGGGTCAAATTCTAAGCTTGATTCCCGATGTTGAAGTGACTGAGTCATTTGCTCATGATTCGTGCTGTGGCGGAGGTGGGCTCGTTTCTTACCACGCTGCCGATGTTGCCAGAGCCGTTATGAAAGAGAACCTTGCAGCGATTGAGGAAACTGGCGCATCAAGAGTTGTCACTCCCTGTCCTCTCTGTACTGCACAGCTTGAAGATAGCTTGTTTCGCCAGGGCAGCTCAGTTGAAGTGGATGACATGACTGTCTTCATCGCACAAAGACTTCCGCGAAAGGGGTGAATGAGAGATTGCTTGACTCTAAGATCAAAGCCAAAATAGCGAAGCATCTAGAAGGTATTGTTGGTGCCGAACACGTAACGACCCAAGAAACCGATACCGTACTCAACGCTCATGATGCTTGGCCTCTTAGCGAGGCAAAGATCAGAGCTGGAGAGATGTTGCCCTTAGCTGACATAGTAGTCTTCCCAGGCTGCACTGAAGAGGTATCTGAAGTCCTCAAAGTTGCCAACAAGAATAGGGTGCCAGTCACTCCAGTCGGTGGCGGCGCTGGTACCTGTGGCGGAACTCTTCCTATCTACGGGGGTATGCAACTCGATCTCAAACGCATGGACAAGGTCCTCGACATCGACCACAAGTCAATGTTGGTCCGTGTTGAGGCCGGCATGGTTGGAATTGACTTGGAGGAAGAGGTCAATCGTCACGGATACACACTTGGGCATACTCCAACATCTATGAGAGCCTCGAATGTTGGTGGCTTCTTGGCAACACGGTCGGGTGGCTCCATGTCGTCTCTATACGGGAAGATTGAGGACTTGACACTGGGCCTCGAGGTCGTTCTTGCAGATGGATCAGTCGTTCGTACGAAAGCAGTTCCACGCCACTCAGTGGGTCCCGACTTGCGCGAGCTCTTCATTGGTTCTGAAGGAACACTAGGTGTAATCACAGAGGCAACGCTTCGATTGTTTCCAATTCCTGAAGAGCGCAGATTTAGGAGCATGGCATTTGCCGACGTTCACAGCGGTCTAGAGGCGATTAGGCTCATCTTTCGTGCTGACATTACGCCTTCAGTGGTTCGTTTCTACGATCCTGAGGATACTGCGATGTCAATGAGTCAGCACTTTGATGTCGAAGAAGGCGACTCCATGTTGCTTCTAGCTTTTGATGGTGCTGCTGAAAAGGTGGACCATGAAGAGCGGGTTTCAGTTGAGATTTGCAAGGAGAACGGCGGAAAGGACTTTGGCGACGGTCCTTCAAAACGCTGGTGGGAACACAGATACGACATGTACTACCCCACCAAGTTCACTACAGCAGGGTTCTCAATTGGTGACACCATAGACATAGTTGCAACCTACGACAAGCTTGAGAATGTGTATCGTGCCATGAAGACCGCAATGGAGGCGCATGAAGCATTCGTTATGTCACACTTCTCCCACATGTATCAAAACGGCGGGAGCATCTACATGATCTTCTTCACTTCACAACCCGACGCCGAAACCGCGTGGGCTACCTACAAGAAGATCTGGGACGATGGCGTTGCTGCTTGTCTGCGAGAAGGGGGGACCATGAGTCACCAGCACGGTGTCGGTCTTTCACGGTCGACTTACACTGAAGATGAACTAGGTTCAAGTTTCCAAGTGCTGAAGAAAATCAAGGACGTTCTAGATCCAAATGGGATTATGAATCCTGGCAAGCTTGGTCTGGGGGTACAGGAATGATCTATGACGAGGATACCGCTCAGCAGATTCGAATGTGTGCCGCTTGCCCAAAAATGTGCAGACATGTATGCCCAACATTTCTAGCCTGGCGCTCTGAATCACCCACCCCACACGGGCGTGCTCTTCTGTTGCATCAAGAGATTACCGGAACACGACCGTTGGATGACAGAGCAATTGAGGTTCTATATCAGTGCCTAGAGTGCAGTCATTGTCTAACATGGTGTTTGCCCGAGATTGATATCGCAGATATCGTCGAAACAAGGAGAAGACAACTTGTCGAAGAAGGTAGATCCCCTTCTGGTCTCAATCCTATGGTTGATTCAATCCGCACTCATCACAATCCGTACAAGGAGCCTCATGAGAAAAGAACCAGTTGGCTCAAAATCCCAAAGACTGATGGACGCTCACTTGTCTACTTCACTGGGTGCACAGCAGCTTACAGAGAGAATAGTATCGCCGAAGACGCGGTTTCTGTCCTATCCTCTCTAGGATATCAAGTCGCTATTCCCACAGACGAGTGGTGCTGCGGTTCACCGCTATTGAGAACCGGCTTCGTTGAGGATGCTCTTGAACAAGCTCGCCATAATGTTGAGATTCTAAATAGCATGGATGCAGAAGAGATAGTAGTTACTTGTCCTGGGTGCTACAGGGTGCTAACACAGGACTATCCTACACACGGTCTAGAAATCAATAAGCCTGTTCGCCATATAGCCGAGCTCCTGCAGTCGCACCTGAAAAGTCTGCCAGAGTTTGAGATCGATGGCCCTGTAA
>WTCK01000063.1 GCA_013138615.1 Candidatus Thorarchaeota archaeon
AATGTACTGTATATTCATTGATGCACCCCTGGAACTTGCGATAGGCTAGATATGAATCGTGTGCTATTGCGCCCAGTAGTCCTTTATAGCGGCTTACCATCTCCCAATTTTGCGATTCGCACATCGAAAGGGAGTGAATGGTTTGACGTCTACTAATGGTACAGACGATACATCAGCCTCGGAGATTGGAGCTCCGACAAAGATGCGGTGGCTGCACATCTTCGCGATTGGTCTTGGCTTTTTTACAACAGGAGTCAGTTGGAGCGTCTACAACAGCTATCTACCAGCCGCATTTCTGCCAGATTTCATCGTTGGTGATTTGCAGAATACGATCATTGGTGCAATCATGGTCGTTGATAATCTTCTTGCTCTGTTCCTTCAGCCCTACATTGGGGCGCGGTCAGACAGGACCCGGACCAAATGGGGTCGGCGAATGCCTTACATAATGATAGGCACACCGATTGCCGCAGTCTTCTTTGCACTGTCAGCCTATGGCTGGGCGGTCTTTGGGTTCTGGTTCATGCTTGCTATGTTAACAATTTTCAATGTCGCCATGGCGTTCTATCGAGCTCCTGTTGTGGCACTGATGCCTGACCTTGTTTCCAGTGAGAACCGTTCGAAGGCAAATGGAGTCATCAATCTGATGGGTGGAATCGGTGCGATCTATGCATTTGCAATAGCATCGCAAATCTACAAAATCAGTGATCCGGCTCTGGGTGCGATGTTGGGCGTGACTGCTGTGCAGTCGGGGCCCGTATTGGCGTTTCTGACGACATCAGTGATTATGGTTGTTGCAATGCTAATCCTCTATGTAATTGTCAAGGAACCTTCAGTCCCACCAGCTGACGCCAAAAGAGAGATTGGCATCATCAAGGCGTTTCAGCAGGTGTCCTTCTCAAAAGACAAGTCCGCCGCGGCAATCATGGGTGCAATCTTCTTCTGGTTCTTCGGATGGAACGCGATAGAAACGTGGTTCACGAAGTACGGCAATGAAGTACTTGGCTTCTCAGTCCCAGATGCCTCATTCCTTCTAAACGGTATTGCTCTGTCATTCGTTGTCTTTGCAGTCCCATCAGGCTTCATTGCAGGGAAGTTTGGGCGAAAGAATACAATACTAGCTGGTCTTATCATAATGATAGTATCCTTAGGCCTTCTCTGGGTCATTACGGACTACTGGACAATACTTGGTGTTCTTGCAATAGCTGGCATCGGATGGGCATTGATTAACGTCAATAGTATCGTGATGCTCTGGGAACATCTGGGTCAGGCGCGTATCGGTGCAGGGACAGGACTCTACTATGCCGCCAGTATGGGCGCTGCGATTGTAGGTCCGGTTGTGTCAGGTGTTCTTTTCGATTTGCTCGGAATCGGTATACTCTATCCGTTGTCAATCGTCTTCTTTGTTGTAGCATTCTTCCTGACTATGGCCATAAAAACCGGCGAAGTAGGAGACACAGCAATCGCATAGGCCACATCATGAACACGTTCGGGAGGACACCTGTTGTCCTCCCCGGACTCTTTTCTAGTCGTATACGTAATTTCGCTTGGTTACAGAAGCCTTAACAGCCATACCTAATGGTTAATATTTGTAACTTAGTGCATTTGCAAAGAATATGTCATCTACAAGAGTAAGAATGCATCGTTACACCGCATGGCTACTCGCAATATTCTCTCTAGCGATAATAGCCACTGGTTACAGCCTTGCCCGCGGTTGGATAGTTGATATCTATCTCATCTCCTCGATACATAGAATACTCGAGATCTTCTTCATTGGATTCCTAATTCTCCACGTGGCAATTACCCTCGTCCACTTCAAGCTAACTTGGAGAAGATTGCTTGATGGGGTTCGGAATAAGAAAGGACAATCAATCCATCTTCTAAGACTTGTTCAAAGAGTGTCTGCTTGGCTAATTGTAATCTTTGCCTTTCTCGTGATCATTCCTGGGCTCAACGGATACATCTGGTTTGCGACGATCTTTAGCGAAACAATCCCCTTTGGTTGGCACAGAATCTATGACGCTTTTCTTGCAGTCCTAATTATTCTCCATGTGGGTGTGGGACTGAAGTTCCTATCGATACGTCGTGGAGTGCGCAAAAGAATCGCGAATACTTTCATAATCGGGTTGACAATGTCGCTGTTGGTGACCGTTGTGCTTCTCAACGCCCCTCAAATTAACCTTCTACTGGTTGAACCGCCGCCTGGCAACGAAACAATAACTAGTCCCGGAAACACAACTCTTCCACCTCCTGTGGGCCCAACCACTGCACATGCCAGTGTCGACGGAGTGAAGTATGGATTCAACTGGTCAGCCATTGAAACAACTCGTCCAGATTTGTTCACTGAAGGCCATTTCTCTATGTTCGATGTTCTTGTTGACCTCTCTAACCGGGGTCTAGTAAACCTAGAGTATCATTTCAATGAGTCCATGAACACGCACGTTATTGACAGTATGAATGGCAAGATCAACTGGTGGTATCGGTCTTTCTACAGTGGGGGTTGGTTAGAAAACAACGTCTTCAGAATGGATCACCACCCATGGAAAGAAGGTGCTACACTCCAGTTCGTATTGTTGGACAGCGATCGACTTGAGAGAATTCATCAAGCCTTCGAGGAAGAGGTCACGCGGCTGGAAACCAACGGAGGCACCGTGATTATCCCTCATGTCGAGATAACCACTCCACATATCGTACTGGACTTCTATAACGTGACGGTAACCGCTCACGACCTCCGGAATGACCTGTTTCAAAATGGAGTGATCACAGCGATTGATGTAATAATGTCGCTAGGTGATCAGGGATTAATCACATACGGTCTTCAATGGTATGAC
>WTCK01000209.1 GCA_013138615.1 Candidatus Thorarchaeota archaeon
TTACAAGGGACGATGGAGCCGCTGCCCAGGTCTAGAGGACCTTCTATGTGATCTAGTAGAGGAGGGATTCTTGCACCCCAAGCCGAAGAAAGAACACCCTCAAGATGAACTTGAGGCACAATGAGCGGACGCAACGCCCTTGTGCGAAGTCACTGACACCTGCTACTTCCTGAAGTAGACCTCAGCAATTGCTTCAGTGGAAATCCGCTTTTTTTGGGCATTGAGCCTCAGAGTTCGGGATCCTTTAGTAAGCGCCATCTTAGAATCACCTCACACCAGTCAGAAAGGCATTGCCAATCGCTGCAGTGGACTGTGCTTTCACCATTCTTTTCTTCTTCATTGCGCCATTCCGGGAGTTAGTTTCTAGAGTCATTGCATTTCACAGGTACATATGGTGTGGTCACCTGTAATGGTGATTCTGAGACTATCTGACCAATTCTCTGGTCACTTGGTGGTCATGAATGGTAGTCGCCCATCTGCGCGATTCAATAAGCTATTTTATCCGATTCTTCTGAAATCACACTAACTTGGAACGGAGATACTCGATAGTGAGCCCGCGCAAGGAATCCTTCAAAGAGCCTATCGTCCGAGTGAATACTGCGAAGATTAGATTTCCCAAGATGTGTCCCGTCTGTGGTTCCAATGTGACCAAGGCAATGAGGATTTCCACAGTTCCGGGCAGGAAACAGTGGCTTCGACCACACTGGGATCCGATGTACTGGTCTGGCAAACGGAGGTTTGGAATGTCTCTTTCAGAAGCCCAGACGTTCATAGTCCCGGTTTGCGAGGATCACTACTACGGGGATAAAAGCGAATGGCGACACCGTCTGCTGTGTGTCGTAGCCGACGGGATTCTTATGATAATGTTTTTCTTTGCGTTCTTGATTATGGGCAGCAACTTCTGGCTAGGCCGAGTTAACCCCTTCTGGGTCTATCTTGTTCTTGGAGTCTTCGTTGTCGCGATGGCCTTGTCATACTTGGCATTCAAGTCGAATCAATTTGAGTCGGCTTTTCGTATTGTTGGGTTTGATGCTGACCTGCAACACGTCTGGCTGAAACTCAAGAATCACAAATACCGCGACGTGCTCCTGAATGAGAATCCCATGAGTTCGGAGATTGTCAGCTGGATTATCAGGCGATGAATGGGTGTTTCACAGCTTTAGCTTTTCTTCGCTCTTCCAGAGACCGTGTATATTGCAGTAAGCAGTTGCCATCAGCAAGCCTGGTTTCTCTGTCTTGAAGACAAAGAGTGCGTGTGGCTCAGCGTACATCTTGCTTGTGTCAGCGCCCTGTGCTGATTCGCCGTGATGGTCAAAGGTACAGTATCCAATCTCTACTGGGAACTTTTCACCCTCCGGCAAGATGAATAGGTCGCACCATTTGATATGATGTGCAGTTGTGTTGGGGTGTGCAATCTCCTTCCCCACTGAAACATGAATATGGAACAGATTGTCACCTTTCTTCTCAATTTCAATTGCCGGAACGTGCTTCTCGCTTTTCCAGTCTGCAGTCCGAATCCAATTTGGCATCTTTATTCCCTACCTCTTCAACATAGTTGTAGTGCAGACTAACCCGTCCGCATACCTTGACTAGTCTGTATTAATCGTTAAAACACTTCGCCTATGTAGGCTCAAGATTATATGCTAATTCTTCACATCCCGAGGTGCCGAGTTCTTGGAATTGGCCCATGAACGAGTCCCCATCCACGGCATAAGGCGATATCAGTCGGTGAGTGAAAATGGATTACTTCACGACTAAGAGGAACTCAACAATTTTCATATCTCTGTTAGCAATCCTGACGGCTCTGACCACGGTCACTACTATTATGTTCACAATTCCCTTCCCCTCAACTCAGGGTTACTTCAACCTAGGAGATGCTTTTGTGATGCTCAGCGGTTTCCTGCTCGGGCCGGTGGGTGGATTCATTGCCGGAGGAGTCGGATCTGCTACAGCCGATCTCATAGTCGCTCCTGTATATGCACCCGTTACTTTCGTGACCAAGGGCTGCGAAGGAATGGTTATGGGATGGTTTAGTTATCGTACGAAGAAGAAGGCTCGAATCAGCGCTTGGGACCTTCTGGGAGTGATACTGGCATCTATCGTAATGCTCCTTGGCTATCTCCTAGGTGAGGTTCTGTTCCTGGGTTACGTCTGGGAAGCGGCGATGCTCGAATTAATCACAATAAACTCAATCCAGGTTATCGTGGGCTCGATTGTTACAATCACAGTAGGGCCTGCAGCAAGAGCATTTCTACGAACGGTTGTGTCCGAAGGACCCGCTAATGCCACCGACGAGATGGACGCCCATTCCTCGAATGGGGACGCCAATGACTGACGGTCGTTCTTGATACGAGAATTGTGCAGCCGATAGCGTTTTTTAGCACACGATTGTCCAAATCCATATCCCCCCAATCACGCAATTTGAAGCGAAGTGGAAGTTTGAAGCATGATCGACAAGCAGAAACTCAGAATCGACGCCGCAAGGCTCGACGTAATCAACGAATTCCTAATGAAGGATGATAATCCGTTGGTCAATGACTTGATTGAGGTCATCGAGAAGCACGGTGGTGTTGATGAAGTCAATAGGAAGGCGGAGGAGGCTCGGAATCTTGAGAACCTACTAGCCAAGCTGGAGGCAAAGAAGTCACCCTACATCAAGGATTTGGAATGGCTTCAGAAACAGCGGGATGATGAAGCATTCATCTCCATTCCTGACTATCGCAGAAGGTTGCTCGGCGAAAAGGCTGACTCCATGTCTTTCGATGAGTCGTTTGCCATCACGCTTGAAATCAGCGCGTGTCAGTTCTTCCCTTGGGTGATCGAGGAAGCAAAACAGGCTATTGAAAAGCAGAATCTAATGCCTGGTCGCTTCATCCGTGTAAGGAACATGGCGGAACAGACAGCAGATGATCATGTGATTGCCTTTGCAGCCGCGATGCAGATTGTTGGGTCCTCGTACGTGGAAACTCTTGATACAAAGGGAACCCTTCCAGGTCCTGATGGACTTCCTCTGAATGTACACCTCGGCTGTCCCAGTGGTCTTGGTTGCGTCACTGGTGGTTTTGGTGGCATAGGAATGCCAAACAAACTCCCGTTGAAGTGGGTCGATGAATTCCTGCATTATTACACTGAATATGGCGTCAAACAAGTCCTGAATATCAATTCCGGAACCGTGATGCTGGGTTACATGATGCACAAGCTCGGCATCGATATGGAGTTTAAGATTAGCGTCTTCATGGGCAATGACAATCCCCACGCAGTACTCTGGACATTGATGACGGCTTACCTCTTCAACAGGTCTGACGGAACGAGTCCGCTTATTGGCTTCAACCTGAGCAACAGCGTTGACAACGAAACAATCGAGATGTCCGCCTACATTCGGGAGGCGTTCGGTTTCGAGGATGTTGTCCGCATTGAACATCACATTGTGGAAACCTACAAGAGTATTGTTCGGCAGCCCTACGATCGACTTGACGAACTGTTGGATATCGCAGACCATGTAAAGAACATTAGTGCCAAGCATGAGGGCGGAGTACCAGAGATAGATGCCACACGGGAACACCCCAGTGACATCTCCGAGTACTTCCTTCCGAAGTCTAAGATAAATGAAGACGGATTGATGCCTAAGCTCTTGATCAACTACTTGGATAAGCATCATTCACTCAATAGGACTGCAGAAGAACTGACGAAACGTGGCCTGACATTCATTGCAGCACGGAAGCTGCATAAAACATAATGCTCGAATCTATGCTGTTGAACTTGAAAAAAACAGTGTGAAGGCCGTAGAAGCGGCCTTCTTCACATATCTTGCTGGAAGTGATCGTCGTACATGTTCTGCAGTCGTGTCTTGTGACCCTTCTCTTCTTCGGAGAGTGATTCGAAGACAGTCCTGTGAGAACCACTACCTGTGAGCTCAGAGAGCGCCTTGTAGAAGTTGTACGCAGCCTCCTCACGCTTCATTGCAACAATCAAGATATCCTGTGGTCCTGATGAGGCGGCGAGTGGTATATCGAGCAGATACTTGCTGAGATCCATCTCCTCAAACTCTTCACCAGTTTCACAGGTGAAGGTGTCACAAACACCCTCCTTGAGAGCCGCTTGTAACTTGTGTTTGTGCCCCACTTCCTGCTTCGCAAGATCGTGAAGTAGTTTGGATGAGGACTTGAAGTCTGATTTCTCTGCGGCCTGCGTATAGAATTCGTAGGCTTCCTCCTCCCTCTTAATTGCAAGGGAGATCAATCGTTCGAATGCTTGGTTGACACCAGTCATCGTCTTTCCCACTTGGTTTGCAAATCACATAGTTTTAAGCTTGATGATTTGCCCGTAACATTGGGCTCCTTGAACAGTGATTGGGAATTCATCTCGCTTTTCTTGGAGAAATCGTTCTGACCTCTGAGGGCAGGTACTTGTGTAGTGCCTTGGGAATCTCGATGCTTCCGTCTTCTCTCTGGTAGTTCTCGAGAATCGCAACTATGGTCCTGGGGTTTGCCATCATTGTACTATTCAGTGTATGAGGGTATGATTTCTCAGTGCCGCCTTTTTTCAACCTGTACTTAATGTTGAGCCGAGTCGCCTGATACGCGGTGCAATTGCTGCATGAACCGCCCTCTCGGTATTTTTCTTGACCAGGCATCCAGAACTCGATGTCATACTTCTTGGCTGCAACGATTCCGATGTCCCCCGTGCAGACGTTCACGATACGATATGGCAACTTCAATGCCTGAGCCATTTCCTCCTCATTCCTAATGAGTTCTTCATGAATGCGCCAAGACTCATCTGGATGACTGAGAACGAACTGCTCGACCTTGGTGAATTGATGAACTCTGAAGATTCCCTTAGTGTCTTTGCCATGGGATCCCGCCTCTTTCCTGAATTGGGTAGCCACTCCCGCCAATTTTATGGGCAAATCCGCGGGTTCGAATATCTCTCCCATGTGCATAGCAGCCATTGGATGCTCTGAGGTGGCAATGAGATACAGGTCTTCTCCCTCGATTTTGTACATGACCTCCTCAAAGTCTGCAAGGTCCGTGACGCCTTCATACGGCTCCCGTCGCATCATAAAGGGCGGATATATCGGTGTGTGCCCCTTTTTGAGAAGCATTTCTAATGCCATCTGCTGCATGGCTAAATCTAGCAGTACAAGTTCATTCTTCAGGAAATAGAACCTAGATCCCGCTATTTTGGCTGCTCTCGCGATGTCTCCGACATCAAGTGTCTTCAAGAGGTCCACATGGCTCCGTATTTCAAAGTCGAATTGAGGACGACCACCCCACTCCCTCACCACTACGTTGTCTTCCTCATCCTTGCCATAGGGAACTGATTCGTGAAGGATGTTGGGGATACTCATCTGAATTTTCCTCAGTTCAAGTTCGAGCTTGGCGGTCTTCGTTTCGACCTTCTGAATCTCTGAATTCACTCCATTAACTTTCTTGACAAGGTCAGAGTCTTCCCCACCTGACTTTTTCAGCTTCCCAATCTCCTTGGACAGGCGATTCCGGTCAGTTCTTAGTTCTTGGATTCTCTTCTTTAGCGACCTGACTTCAGAATCAAGGGCGAGCAAGCGATCAAACATCTCCAGCTTCGCATCATTTCGACGCTTGCGGAGGTCTTCCCGAATGAGTTCCACATTTTCGCGGATGAATCGTATGTCATGCATTGATTATCACTCTCTAGGAGGTTGCTCGTTCATAGACTTTCTCAAGCTGTTCCAACTGTGTAGTCCAAGAATACTCTTTCTCCACCTTCTCTCGACACCGCTTTCCCATTGAACGCCTGAGTTCATGGTCCTCAGCAAGACGACGCATAGCTTCAACGACAGCGGCTGTGCTATTGGGCTTTACAAGTATGCCCTCTTTCTCACTCAGGAGCCTGGTGGTTTCACCAATTGCAGTGGTGATGACGGGAAGCCCACAGCTCATTGCTTCCATAACACTAAGCCCCAGCCCACCTATGTTCTGGGGAATCACAAAGACGTCTCCCTGTCTGAAAATTGTTGGAATCTGCGAGTGGTCAATTGTTCCCGGCCATCTTACAGAGCCATCATTGACACAGTTTTCCAATTGTGATTTCAGCATACCATCGCCGAGAAGGGTCAATCTCGTATCCGGATTTTCTATGTGATACTCCTTGAATGCGTCAAGGAGAATGTCTACACCCTTGTCATAGCTCAATCGCCCAACGTATACGAAATCTACTATGCCATCCTTGTCGTTCTCGTTCGTTCGAGGACTGAACAGTTCCGTATTAACACCGTTTCTGATTACAGTGAGCTTATCCTCGGGAATTCCGTAATCAGTGAAGTATGGTTTCTGCGACGGGTCAACGAGCACGATCTGATCGTATCTCTTGCTTGCGAAGAGGGACGCCTTCCATGCTACACTAAATAGCGTGGTATAGAAAGAAGCTCCGCTGGCATATGCCAGATGAAAGGTCACCACAAGTGGCGGAATTACCTTTTTGAAAGCTGGAAGCAGAAACTCAGTGCTCCCGGAATTCATCTGAACGTGCAAGACTTCAATGTCATGCCGTTGACTCTCCTTTGCAATCATTCTTCCTGCTGCAGGCGAATCGAGCGAGTAATGAGGGTTCAGATGTACTGCAGGAATCCTATGCACACAATCTTCAGGAAGATTACTTCCCGTATAGGACTGTGTGAAGATATGCACATCATGCCCTCTCTCTAAGAGGCCTTCCAGCACTTGATTGGCACGCACGCATAACCCGTCTGCGGCGCCGAACTTGCTCACCATGCCAATCCTCATCGTAGCTGACCTCGATTCGTGTGCACGTAGTGCTCGATTTCTCTCTTCTCTTTAGGCTCTTTCGATGGGTTGCTGCTTAATTGAACCTGCCAGCAGAAGGACAAAGGTCTTTGACCGCGCAAGCATCACATTCCGGCTTCCTGGCGTTACATGTTCTCCTTCCATGTGCTCCAATTAGCTTGGCGTATTCATACCACTGTTCTCGCGGAAGCAAAGCCATCAAATCACGTTCTGCTTTCTCACGATTTTTT
>WTCK01000292.1 GCA_013138615.1 Candidatus Thorarchaeota archaeon
ATGGTTGGTCATTTTGGACCTACGTTGAAATGTGGTGGACGCCCGTGAACTCCCGGCTTGGAGTCATCTACACCTTCTGGGTTGTGATTACCCTGATTGTGGTGCCGATATACATCAATCGTATTGAGTACTCCGTGATTGCTGAGTCAGGAAAGACCATGCCAGAAATCTATGTGAAGAAAGGCATTATCAAGATAACAAGGAAGCACGTTCCCTTCAGGACCATCACTAACATCTCTAGTACATCAGGACCATTCGATCGCCTTTTTGGGATTGGCAATGTCCTAGTCGAAACTGCAGGATATTCAGGTAGTATGATGGGACCTGAAGAGAAGATTGAGGGCGTCAGGTTCTATGAGGAAGTCAGGGACTTCATCCTCAACGAGCTTCGCAAGTTCAGAGACCCCTATGTCACTGCGACCGAGGTGGTACTCCCGCGAGAGGAGCCCGTACCAAGGATGGATGACAGTCTTGATGATGAGATGTTGATAACTCTCCGGGAAATAAGAGATGTAATGAGGAAACTTGAGAGCAAGCTAGGTGATGGGGATCAGTAAAATGGGAACAGAAAGTAAGGTAATCAAACCACCAATCGAGTCGATGATGAGCGGACGCAAGTTTCGTCCAAGTATACGATTCCGTAACAAAATGTGGTTGCAGGGAATAATCATGGTTGTCGTGATATGGCTCACGCTGATTGTAGCGATAATAGGACTTGCCGGCATGGTTGTTGGTCCTGCGGGACACCAGGCATTTATGGACCTATGGTGGATTCCGCTCAATCAGTGGTACTGGGCAATAGCATTGGCCTTTCTCATCCCAGGAATGATCTATTATCATATCTACATCAACTCGATCGAATACTCAGTGCTAGGCGAAACAGGAGAGGCAAGCCCTGAGATATATGTCAAGAAAGGAATCCTGAACATAACAAGGAAACACGTCCCTTTCAGAACTATCACCAATATCTCCAGCAGGGCTGGACTGTTTGACAGGTGGTTTGGAATCGGGAGTGTTGAGATAGAAACTGCAGGACACTCTGGGCAGACGATGTCAGGGCCAGAAGAGAAGCTTGAAGGAATCACGTTCTACGAGGAACTCAGGGATTTTGTCTTGATGGAGTTGCGTAAGTTTACGACCCCCTATGTGACTGGCACAGAGGTTGTTTTCCCAGTGGATGAATCAGCTCCGAGGACGGCAGGCACTCTTGAGGATGAGATACTTTCGGTCCTAAGGGAGATACGTGATCTCCTCAGGAACCAAGGAAATTAGGTGCAAGGAAGGACTGAAGATGAATTCGTCCGATGGAAGAGTTGTCAAACCTCCTGTCGAGAGCGTGGTGAGTGGTAGGATTTTCAGACCCGCCCCCGCCTTTCGCTACAAGAAGGGGCTCAAATTCATTCTCATTGCCCTCGCACTATGGATTGTGTTCTATCTGATGTTCTTTGGTTATCCTTGGATTTCATGGTTCGTGCGTGAGGGAATACGCACGGAGTACGGCCTTGAAATATGGTTCTTGGAGGATACGTGGGTGACAGGCAGCCAATGGTATTGGATACTTACCATGATTTGGTTGATCCCTGCACTGATATGGACCCATCTCTACGTCAGAAGCATTGAGTACTCGTTAGTCGCGTACTCGGGAGAAACCATGCCTGAAGTATTCGAGAAAAAAGGGATAATCACAATCGTTCACAAGCATGTCCCATTTCGTTCAATTACAAATATCTCGACTAGAGCTGGACCATTAGACAGACTGTTTGGCATAGGCGTTGTACGTATTGAAACAGCGGGACAGTCAGACGGAGCGCAGCACCCGGGTTTAGCCGCGGTGCTCATCCATCAGCTAACCAAGGGCTCGGGAGATCAACGTATTGAGGGAATTACTTTCTACGAGGAAGCAAGGGATTTCATTCTCAAGGAGTTACGCAGATTCAAGGGTTCACCCTTAGCTACAATGCCTGAGAGGAGGCTCCGAAAGAAGAGTTCGTTCTTCCGAGAGAGCACTCTGGTGGCTGTTCGGGAGATAAGGGATGCATTGGTTGCACAGAGGCCCCATAAATAATAAGACCTGAAACTGGCAGTAGTGCCCTTGCCTCAAGCTTATGAGAGTACCATTGGGCATTCAATGACTGCTTTGTACATCATGGTTCTTCCTCGGACTTCTCCTCCCACCATGATTTTTCCTCGGAAATCTCTACCCATGTTTCAGGAGGTTTGGGAGGGGGCCTGAACTTGATAATGAGAATGCCGACTATCAGGAGAATAAGCGTGGGGGCCGCCAATGCCAGTGGACTAAGCGGATTCAGGAGCCACATGATGAGATAAGGTAAGAAGAGAATCGCGAAGGGAAGCTCACTGAAAATGCCAAGTGTTAATGTGCGCTTCTTGGTTGTCCGCCCATTGTAGAGTCGGAACATCTGATAAGCGTAGGCTAATCGGAGGAAACCAAAGGGCATCGACATACCGAGGGTGAAGATATCCGCTATTACCAGTTGTGTGTAGTAGGATGATGAAGTGAAACTCCAGAGAATTGCAATCAAAGAGATATACA
>WTCK01000212.1 GCA_013138615.1 Candidatus Thorarchaeota archaeon
GGCGCTCGCAAAGGATCTCGGCGTTACGAGGTCAGCTATCAATCAACTCTGGCGTAAGCTTGAATCTGAGCGTAATCTTAAGATTGGAGGAACGCTTGATTACGGACGAATTGGCATGCATCTTGTATTCGGCTGGGCCCGAGCATCAGAAGCGTCGGATCTGGTTGATGGATTCACTCGTTGGCTCTCTACAAACCCCCATGTTTCCATAGTCCTAGAATCAACGATGACTTCAACACTGGATACTAGAATCTACTTCGAAGCACTGCTCCCCTCAGAAAAGCAATACTCGTGGTTCTGTAGTCAACTCGATCGCTTCAGGAAGCGGCCGTACAGTTTGCCAGTCATCCATGAAAAAGCGGCACAGATTGCCAATCACATGAACTTGGGTCTCTTCGATGGTCAAACTTGGAAGTTCGATGCGGGTTTTCAGTTTGAAACATCTCTTGGTGCTGCTAAGGGGTATGCAGATGTTCTGCCTGCTACAGTTGGTAAGGCGCAGACACAGGATGGTTATGGTGCACTTGAGGAAATCATAATCGCATGGTCACTCGAGCATGATTACTATACTACCTCCAGCCTTCTTGCTCAGAAAATGAAACGTGCTGGAGCCGCTAAGATATCTTCTGACCGCACGCTTCGCCGGAGGCTTTCACAGTCGCGCAGAGAGATTGCTCTCCCCTATCTGAGTCTAAGAGATATCGGTCTGACACAGAGAGTTGTCATCTGTCTGTATGAGCCCTCTTCTAATTCAACGATGTCACGACTATTGCTTGCCCAAGCCAGCACTCTCCCGAGTGTGCACATTGTATCAGGTCCTGAGATTACAATTCTTGATATGATGCTTCCCGAATCTGCTGACTGGTTCTCACTGTCAGTTTTTCTTTCCAATCTTGCGAGTGGAACAGCTGACATATGCACGTTCATTGCAGACCCCTCAAAGAGTAGAAAAGGCTTAGAGAGCATGTTATCAAGTTTCAAATAGGCAATCATTTCACCAGCACACACACCATCATGGCGTTGAAGCGATTGAAGAAATCTAATCCTAGAGCAAAAAAGCCCTCCAAGGAGCGGGATACAGAGCAGGGTATCCGCGATTTCATCACGCCGTATGACGATGTTATTCCATCAAGCAATGAGCCTACAACCAACTTCTATCTGGACATAGTACGGATATACTTTGGACTCTGTTCAGGCACTGTTTCTTTGGATGATGCTTCGGGTGCTGCAAGGGAATTAAGAACAAATCCCGAATATACAAAAAACCCAATCGACCCAACACTTCTACCAATCAATGAGGAATACAAGCAGCGACTGCTTGACAACCTATCAACGCTCTCCAAGTACAATCTAGTCACTACTGATGCTGTAAAATCCGCCTTCAGCTTCGCCTTTCTCGATGAAACTACACCTATCAGCACCACAGACCTCGCTGTTCTTGGGTACTTCTCAAAGAATCCTCTCGAAACTCTCGTGAGTAGTGGGGAGGGTTTGGATCTATCCCCTAAAACAATTGCACGGTCCCTACGGCGTCTGAATGAGAAATTCGGAGTGAGATTCGGTTGTCATCTGGATACAAGCGCCTTTGGCATACAATCCGCTCTTCTATTCTTCACCCTTATGCCAGACGTTGAATGGCCTCAGGTTGAAACTGCTCTCGCTCTATTTCCATTCACTAATGGCATAATGAAGACAACGATGACCGACCTAGGATATGCCACCTTCTTGATTCCCGGGGGTAATCGAGGCATGGCTGCGTTCCGTGCTAGTGTAGCACCCCTGAAGGGCGTTATGTTCGATTATATGCAATTACACATCCAAAAAGGAATGGGATCCTACTTCAATCTCTCTCTATATGAGGAGGGAAACTGGGCGTTTCCAAGCGACTTGAAGAGTGCGTTCGAAGATAACCACTTTCCGCAGGATGTGCGTCCCACGCGACATCTCGAGTGCAGCGGCCTCCGTAAGGGATTCACGCCTAAGGATTTCTTAGTCGCGTCGGAGTATAAGAAAGATGCACGTGCGCCCCCGGGTATCATAAGCCAGGGTCTGAGGATAAGAGGGTGGGACATTGATACAAGACATGTTTCCCAATCCATTCAAAAACTCCATACGAAACGCGTGACATTGCCATTCATAGTCTATGGTGGTCTGGGTCTTTCTGCTAATTTCTGTTTCGAGATTCTGTGCAATGATGAATGGAAGAAACAGATCTTATCCGTTTTGCCAGCGCTCGCCAACGTGATGTACTACTCTTCGAATAAGGGCATTCTCCTTTGGGTTCAGGTTCCGAGTCAACAGCAAGTCGACTACTACCAGATGTTTCGGTCATTGGAGAAAAAGAAAGGTGTGAATTCAGTACAATCCATCATGACAATTGTTCAGAAGGGCACAAGAACCATGCATGAACTAGTTCACTATTGGGACTACAGGAGAGATCAGTGGTCTGTTCCCTCAGGAGATCTTGACCTTGGCGCCCATCTGCTTGATGATAATACGGAGCCTCTCTACTGACCATCTAACTAGCAGTCTGTACAACGATCTAAACAGTATCGTCCCAGTGCACTCTGGTCTTAACCAAGTTCTTGACTAGCTTGCGGCTTGTTCCTTGTGGTGGTCCGAAGGTGACCATGTCCAGTCCGATTCCCTCAAGGATCTTGATATAGTTACAAGCCCCCTCTGGGGTTGTACAGAGAGCAAATCGTTTCAATGTTGCCTCATCAATAGCATCAACCACATCTTGGTCTATGCTTCGTTTCTGTTTCAGAGAGATTCTCGCCGCAGAGAGGGTATCCATCAGTCCAAATTCCGATACAACAGATTGACCCAATCCCATTGCTACAGTGGCTGCGGATTTGCGCAGTCCATACTCTTTGCTACAGTCTGGGTTCTCTGTGATAAGCGCAGGCGGAAAAGCTCCGATCTGAAACCCCTTTGGAATTTCGCCAAGAATACTCAACGCCCATTTTAGCATCTTTGGATCAGTGTAATTGAGCAACACTCCATCCGCTTTGATTGAGGCAGCTATCATCTTAGGTCCCTGCGCCCCAAGCCAAACACGCACGCCATCATATCCCCTCTGACCAAGTTCATCTCTTATCTTGGTCACATCACTGACAAGCCTTGTTACTAGCATGGATATGTTTCCATATTCGATTCCTATTCTGCTGAGTTGAGGCCTATCGCCTGGCCCAATCAGCAAGTCAAATCGTTCTCCGTAGTTGTCAATAAGCGTTGACATGAACTGTACAATCTGCTCTGGCCTGTACAACAGAGGGCTAACAAGTCCCACACCAATGCGGCTTCTCTTCACATTCTCTGCCACTATTGCTGCGAGAGATGGTGCATGCCTGACTGCAGGAAAATCAGTAACCCAGAGCCAGTCGATGCCTCCTTGGTCAGCGATGACACACTTCTCTACAATTCTATGAACAGTATCATAGACATTGACCGCGAGACCCCAGTTCATCACACACCCCTCCTCAAAGCTATTTCCTCAAAGATTTCTGACATTGCTTCTCTCCATTCACCAGAGAAGGGGGGTCCTAGTACAACTTCTGTAGCTCCCATTTCACCTAGCTCATCAAAAAGGTCCACCATGTGCTCCCTGTTCCCGCTGATGGCAAACATGTCCATTATTTCTTGGTCGATTAGGGGTGCGGCTGCCTTAGGACCGTTTGCTGCAACTTGTGCTTGGATTCTCTCCAGTTTCTCCCTATTCAGTTGTAGCATGTCAAGGATTGGCGGCGGCATATCTGCAACTACTATGGCCACCACTCTCTTTGCGAGTTTCTCTTTCATACCCTTGAACGTCGGAATTGTGGGGAGCCAGACAACCTTCTCAACCTCATCTCGTTTCCTGCCCGTTTCGGTTGATGACTTGTCTATGACCTCGATAGCATACCTGAGGTAATCAAAGGGCCCAGACAGTATCACACCATCTGCAATCCTGCCTGCTAGCTTAAGCATCTGTGGTCCGCGCACTCCCAAGAAGACCGGTATCTCAACTGGCTTCCTCAGGCGAAGGCTGTAGTCCTGAAGATGGAGAATCTCTGCATTCCGGGTAACGTTTTCGGCTTGCCATAGCCTCCTCAGCACATCAACCCCCTCCTTGAGTGCTGTTACCGGTCTTCTGATTTTGATGTCCCTGCGTTGAAGATCTTGTATCCCTCCTATGCCTGCACCAAAGACAAATCTACCCTCTCCAATCTCCTGCAAGGTGACTGCAGCTCTGGCAAGCGTTGTGATGTTATGAACAGCAATGGGGATAATTCCCGTGCCTACTCTAATTCCCCTTGACTGAAGCAGAGTGGCGGCTGCAAGAACAAAGGGATCCTGACCGAGGCTTATGTCCTCTCCAATCCATATACCATCTGCTCCCAGGTCCGCGGCATTTCTCGCAACCCAACCAGTGGCTGACGCCTTCATGTTGGTCGTCAGGCCTACACTCGCCCTGTACATAGATATCTCACCAAAGCAGATGCATCCAACCGAATGATTCTGCAGGAAATCAATCCTTCCTTCTGGTGTCTTAGCTGTAGAGCTACATATTTGTGCTACTGACCGTAGATTCAGTTGATTGACTTGACGAAGATTATCTGGGGAATAACCGGTTCTGGTGACAAGATTGACGAAGTGTACGATGCGATGCTTAATCTTCACCAGAAGACAGACATACGAATCAAGGTCATCGTATCGAAAGCAGGAGAGCAAGTACTACGCTGGTACAAGCTCTGGGACCGGCTAAACGAATCTTTCGACAAGGTTCTAGTGGAAACAGACGCAAATGTACCTTTCATAGCTGGGCCGCTTCAGATTGGCAAGTATGATTTGCTGGTTGTCGCCCCGCTCACTGCTAACTCCACCGCTAAAATCGCCCATGGAATCGCTGACACACTCATTACCAATGCAGTAGCTCAGACCCTCAAGGGACTTACACCTGTGCTATTGATGCCTGTGGACCAGCACCCAGGTGAGGTGAAGACAGTGGGTCCCAATAATGAGGTGTTCGTCATAGAAGCCAGAAGAATCGATCTTGAGAACGTTGCGCGGCTCAGGGAAATGAAGGGAGTAACATTGTTGGGCTCCCCCGCAGACATCGCATCAGCAGTCAAACAATCTCTGTGAATACTCCGGGCGGAATGTGAAAAAAGATGGAACTACCTGATGGATTCGAATTTGGTGTTGTCAAGAGCAAGGCGGACATAGAGGAGCTAATCAAGTTCAATGCGGTTGTACATGTTGATGACGACCCAGAGGAGATTAGACGTCAGATTGATAATCTACCAAATCTTGACAGAGAATCGAACTTCTACATCCGCGATCTCGACAAGGGCATAATCGTCTCAACAGCGAGTGCCATTCCAAGTGTGTGGATGTATGAAAACATTCCACTTAGCAACCTTGAGCTTGGCTGGGTTGGTACTTTGAAGGAGTATCGACGTAAGGGTCTTGTGA
>WTCK01000051.1 GCA_013138615.1 Candidatus Thorarchaeota archaeon
ATCGATGCTGTAATCGAAATGGCATGCCAGCTCTATGAATGTGATTTCCGGCGCACTGGGAGAAGCCTTGCAAGCATGGGTCTTGTGGGGATGAACCCTCAGGAAGTCGCAGAATACGTTGAGATAGGAGTTAGACCCGCAGAATGGAGTAGTTTCCCCAGCATCTATGACCTCTACGAAGTAGAGGTGGATGAAACTTGAAGATTCTGGGGGCTGCGATTGGGAATTGCGTCCACGTTGCTGGTGTGTTTCGATTCCTCTCACTTGCGGAGAATGAGGGCCATAATACAGTGTTCTTAGGTCCAGCAGTATCAATTGATGAACTCATGATGGAAACCAAGAAACATAATCCTGATGTCATTGGAGTGAGCTATCGATTGACAAGGGAAAGTGCAATGAATCTATTCAGAAACCTAAAGATAGCCATACTAAAACATGGCCTTGAGAAGAAGAGATGGATCTTGGGTTGTACTGCTCAGATAAAACCAATTGCTGAAGAAATTGGCCTGTTCGAAGAGATATTCACCGGTTTCTCAACAGATGAAGATTCACTTGCCTTTCTCAGAGGACGTTCATCAAAGAAAGAGGAGGAAAGGTTCCCTCAGGACTTGTTGGCAAGGCTTGAAAATAAAAGTCCGATGCCAATCATTCGTCACCACTTTGGTCTACCATCGCTTGAGGATACTATCAACGGTGTTGGGAAGATTGCAAATGCCTCCGTGTTGGATGTCATCTCAATCGGTCCCGACCAGAATGCACAGGAGCTGTTTTTCCGACCTTCAGAGATGAATAGGAATCTAGAAGGTGATGGTGGTGTACCACTGCGGAAAGCAGATGATCTACAGAAACTCTTCGAAGCATCTCGAAAGGGGAATTTCCCACTGCTGAGGTGCTATAGTGGAACAACGGATCTGCTGAAATGGGCACGATTACTCCAGAATACCATCAGCAATGCTTGGTGTGCAACTCCACTATTGTGGTACAGTGAACTCGATGGTCGTAGCAAGAGATTTCTCGAGGATGCGATAGAGGAGAATAAGCGCAATCACGAATGGCACGCAAGACACAGAGTCCCCGTTGAAGTCAATGAGTCACATCAATGGAGCTTACGAAGCACCCATGACACAATCGCTGTTGCCATGGCTTATCTGGCGGCCTACAACGCCAAGGCTGCGGGTGTGCATTGCTACATTGCACAGTATATGCTCAATACCCCCCTAGGGACCTCCCCGAAGATGGATTTGGCCAAGATGCTTGCCAAAATCGAGCTAATAGAGTCACTTCATGATCACCGATTCACTTCGATTAGACAGGTTAGACCAGGGCTCTTCTCTTATCCTCCAGATATGGACATGGGCAAGGGTCAGCTTGCATCATCAATACACACTGGGATGATGCTCAAGCCTCAGATAGTTCATGTTGTTGGATTCTGTGAAGCTGACCATGTGGCCACAGCAGAGGAAGTAATTGAGAGCTGCAAGATTGCGAATCGGGTAATACACAACTGCTTGCTGGGTACTCCTGATCCTCTCCAAGACAGAGATGTGAGAAACAGACAGGTGGAGCTGGTTCGAGAGGCCCGGCTTCTTATTCGTGCAATCACTGCATTGGGTGACGAGGGTTCCCAAGACCCGCTGACAGACCCAAGTACATACGTTCGAGCTGTCAGGGCTGGAGTCTTGGATGCCCCCCACCTCAGAAACAACCCAATTGCCAGAGGAGAGCTAAGAACTCGCATGATCCGTGGCGCGTGTCTTGCTATTGACCACGACACAAACGAACCCATCAATGAGAAGACGAGACTTGAAAGGCTGGGAATAGGGTTGACTCCCAATGTTATGAGGGGAGTCAAAGATTGACTGGAGTAGCTGGCATCCGAGAATCAGGAAGAGTGGAAGATGTTGGAAGAATGCTCGATAAGATGCGGGCATGCGCCAGTTCGTCGAAACTACCATTCCTAAGGAAGCCAAGAGAGTGAAAGTGGGAGCTGACGAATCGATTGGAGGGTGGATGCTCAATACGTGTCATACGGATCGCCTACTGTTGAGCCCTCATCATCCTGCATCGGTCTTGTCGTCATTCTATTATGATTCCCGGGCCGTATCATTGTATCGCTCCTCATCATACTCGATGCCGCATGGTATGCCCCCCTCTCCTCTGCGAAGTACAAAGAGCGTCCAACAGATGCTTTGCACCAAATGATCTCAATCATTCGCTGTTGGTGAAGACAAGGCAGTAGCTATGATCGTATCCGTGTCCGTAGGTCCCTTCTCCTTTGTCCTCGCCCCTCCAGCCAACCACGACCTCACCTTCAAACCGCAGGACCCGCGATAATGCTCGTCCCACATCCCAAGCGAGCATAGTAACCCCGTTTCCTCTAAGGTTGGAAACCTCCACAACCACGTACGCATCCCGCTTGAGCAGTGGCTTCAGCTGGGTGAAGGCCGCTTGCAGCTCGTCAAGATACCGATGATAGGTCCCCGGTTGCGTATATGCCGTCAATGGGTTCTCTGCGTGCTCTTTCATCATGTAGGGAGGGGATGTTATGGAGAAATCAATCTCAGGAAGATTGAAGGTGTTGAGCTTTCGAGAATCCCCATGTTTTAGGTTCTCTTTGTTCACAAGGTGTGAGCGCACATACTTGTATCTCTCTTCATCATACTCGATACCGTAGGGTATGCGCCCCATCTCCTCTGCCACGAACAGCGTTGTCCCAAGTCCTACGAACATATCTAGAACAATATCACCAGGCTTCGTGTACAATTCAAGAAAATGCTCAACCAATGACTCGGGGTATCGATTATCGTCGGACTGGAGGTTCTTAGGTAACTCCCTACGTTTCGTGTTGTCAAGAGTTATGAATGTCTTCAAATTCCGGCCTCCAAAGCGAGTCAGGAATCAGCTGATGGGGGAATAGCCCTTCCTGAGAATTGTGTCCACAGCCTCATCGGACTGTTCTGGACAATCCTTGTTGTAATGGGTCCCTCGACTCTCTTTACGCATTCGAGCCATCTTCACAATCAGCTCAGCGACTTGTGCAATGTTTCGTAGCTCAATAAGATCAGGAGTGATGATGAAATCCCAGTATGCTTCGTTGATTTCCTTTATCAGAAACTCGAGCCTATTTCTCGCACGGTGAAGTCGCTTGCTTGAACGCACTATCCCGACATAGTTAGTCATCAAGCGGCGTATCTCGTCCCAGAGGGTAGCGACAACAACCATTTCGTCGGGGTCAGTAGCATGCCCCGGGTCCCAGACTGGCATCTGTTGAACGCTCTTTGTGCTTCGAACTATTTCATGTGCCACTTCAGCCGCATTGTGCGCAAGGACTGCACCTTCAAGAAGTGAGTTGGATGCTATCCTGTTTGCACCGTGAAAGCCAGTCGCAGCTGTTTCTCCAATGGCAAAAAGGCCCTCAACATCGGTCCGGCCCATGGCATCCACGCGGATCCCTCCGCAGATGTAATGAGCTGCTGGCACCACAGGAATGGGCTCATTGGTTATGTCATAACCAGCCCGAAGACACGTTTCGTAGATGATTGGGAACGTATTCTTGATGAACTCTGCATCCTTGAATGAAATATCTAGCTGGACATAATCAGCCCCTGTTCGTTTGAGCTCATTGTCAATCGCTCGCGCTACAATGTCTCGTGGAGCGAGCTCCGCATCAGGATGATACTCTGGCATGAATTGATTCCCATCCGGTCCCAGTAGTAGCGCTCCTTCACCACGCATGGCTTCAGTAATCAAGAATGATCTAATTTTGCGATGATGAAGAATAGTTGGATGCCACTGGAAAAATTCCAGGTTCGATATGGTTGCTCCAGCTCGGTACGCCATTGCTATGCCATCGCCCGTAGCAACATCAGGATTGCTCGTGTACAGAAATACTCGCCCAGCTCCTCCTGTCGCAAGAATCGTAGATTTCGCGCTGAATCGCTTCACGACGCGCTCATTCACATCTAGAACGTAGGCACCTGCCGCTCGGTTACTCTTGACATGGAGGTTAATTGCAATGTGGTCCTCAAAGACCTTGATGTTAGGGTTCTTCTTCACGTGCT
>WTCK01000161.1 GCA_013138615.1 Candidatus Thorarchaeota archaeon
GATTCAGGAGGCGCTTGGAGGATGTTTCAAGATCGGCCGCGTAATCATCAAGTACGATCGGTCAGTCGCAGAGAGGGCGTTTCCAAAGCAGGGGCGGCCAGTCAAGAAGTATAGGAACGAGCTAATGGAGTGTCCTTGGATAGACCGCGTATGGCCATCTCCGAAGGGGAGAAAAATCAAATTTGGAGTTAGCACATACCCCACATTCAATGTTGAATCAACTGTGAGTCTTAGGCGTTTGACTCTTGGATTAGATGAATGGGCTAAGAGGAGGCTTCTGGCTCGCGGCGCCAGAAGAGCCGCTTACTACATCTATGAAGGGCCTGACACTAGGAAGAAGGAGCGCCCTAATACAGCATTATGGCCCCAGACAATCGCCCGATACAACTTGATGCGCCCCCCAAATGCGGAGGTGCTCGCAGTGTTGACTGAAGGAAGCCTGCACATTGGAAAGACCGTAGTGGTGTACGATTCACGTCTTCAGCAATATCGAGATGAATCGAGACCGTATATTTCTGCCAAGACCAGCACGAGTCCAAAACTCTGTAGAACCCTATTGACGCTTGCAGGCGCCAAACCAGGCGACACCATCCTGGATCCATTCTGTGGCACAGGAACTCTATTGATGGAAGCTGCAATTCAAGGTATGAAATGCATCGGTATAGACATTGATGGCGACGCCGTACAAGGTGCTCGACTAAACCTGAGGTGGTTAAGTTCCGACATAGGGGAGAAACTCGATTTCAGGATTTTGAAGGGCGATGCTCGCAGGGCAATAGAAGTTGTTGGTAAAGCAGTAGATGCAATTGCATTTGAGCCCGTCTTGGGCCCGGTCTATACCAAGCGACCTGAGCGAAAAGATGCTGAAGAGAGCATCTTGGAGTTAACGAAACTGTACCGTGACTCCTTGAAAGGCTTGGAACCATGTCTTGGACCGGACGGAAGGATAGCCATGACACTCCCTGTGATTAACACATCAAAGGGACAAGTCAGCATCGAGTTTGACCAGATAATCAAGGGGACTGACTTCGAGATTATCAAGTTCCTTCCTCGAAAATCAATCAGAACTCAGTCAACGGACAAGCAGCTAGTGATTCGTCCTGAGCGTCGTACTCTGCCTGAGAGGAAGATGGGACAAACAGTTGAACGAACGGTCATCATGCTTGGCAAGCGCTAGAAGAGATAACGAACAACATCATCTAGTATGCAATACAGCTGTAGACGCTCTATGTCCCTCTTGACATATGGCATAGCTTTGTCGAATATCATTTTTCTAAAAGCTGCCTGGGTAACGGTTTCACGTGTGGCTTCTGTCACGACCTGCAGCAGCATCTCCAGACCCTGACGAAGCGTGCGATAATGAATTTTTGAAATATCCAAGTGCAGAATCTCTACACCGTTATCATCAATCTGGATCTCAGAGAGGACTGGGTCCAGTTCAAGCACGGGCTGGGCTAGTTCGCGAATCTTCTTTGTTAGCTTGGTACGAGTCTTCTTTGGAGCCTTCACTCTCAATATGGCACGGAACAGATGACTATACACAGCAAGGCAGTCCATCGCTTTACCTGCAGTAAGAGACTCATCAGTCGATTCGTATTGGGAGATCAGTTCATCCACATATTCCTCAAAATGCTTGAATGTACTTGTGGTGCCGTGCCAACGCTTTAACATTGCACTCACGTCAGAGTTCTTCGGCACCTCGTTGCGCATGAACTCTGCCAAGGCATACTCGAGGATGAATCGCATGTGCCCCAGTCGGGCGCCCTTAGAAACAACCATCACAAAGAGAAGGAATTCATTCGCCACCCACACATAGCGGTTGGACTCTGTATCAATAGTCTGCAGCTCCTCGGATGAAGCGCGATCGATGAAAGTATGGGTAGCTGCTAGGAAAGGTGCAATCAGGTCCATATCTATGTCAATTTCTGTGTAGGCTTTAGCAACCAAGTTTCTACCTGACCCACGCTCTATCAGCCAAATTCCTTGAACGGCGCGTCGACCAGACATGATATCTTCTATCTCCATAACTAAATCGAAATATTGCAAAATAAGCCTATATGGGATACTAGTAGCGGGCAGCTTTCAAAAGAGAGGGGAGGGGGATTCGACAGTAAAGCCGAGCCCCACTTATTATAGAGATGTTACGAGGTCGAGATTCCTAACTTCTCAACCATTTCTTTGTAGCGATTTCTTACGGTAACTTCAGTGACCCGTGCAGTACGAGCAATCTCCAATTGTGTTCGACGTGAGCCCGTGAGGATGCTTGCGACATATATCGCTGCAGCAGCCATTCCTTTCGGGTCCTTACCAATTGTGAGTCTCTGTTCGCAAGCCTGTTCCAAGATGTCAATAGCCTTCTTCTTAGCTGCACCAGGAAGGTTGAGCTCAGTGCCAAATCTATGGACGAACTCAGCTGGTTTGCTGAATGGCACCTTGAGGTTAAGGTATCGCAGGATAAGGCGCACACACAGGCTTAGCTCTTTGCGAGTAATGTGTATCTGATCGCATACTTCCTCCAAGGGTCTTGGGACCGTATGGATTCTGCAAGCCAGGTACAACGAGGCTGCAATCATTCCGAGAATTGTACGGCCTCGGGTTAATCGCTTCCGCAGAGCTTTCCTGTAAAGTACAGCGGCGGTTTCTCGAATTGAGTAGGGGATACTCAGCTGAGAGCTTATCCGATGAAGTTCCGTCATTGCAACCGCAAGATTTCGTTTGTCAGAGGAGTGAACCTTAGTACGGATTTGCCACTTGCGCAGCCTGTGAATCTGTGCTCTACGTGTTGAAGTCAACTTTCGTCCCGATGCGTCAACATTCTGACGACCGATTATGGTCGTGAGACCCTGATCGAACTTACTCCAATCAGTTGGGCCACCCACACGCTGACGACTGTTTTGTTCATCAGCAGTGAACGCACGCCACTCAGGTCCCGTATCAATCGAACGATCAGAAAGAACGAGTCCGCAGCTAGAACAGATAACTTCACCACGAGTTTTGTCAATGTAGATTCTGTCAGAACTACAAGAAGAACAGATTTTGTTGGCCGTACTAATGTTGTGCTCACGAGATTTCCTAGTCTTCTGTTGTTTACTGGCCAGTCGAATCATCTCCCTGCGACAACCACGGTTTAAGGCGGTGCCGCCATTAGAGCTATCGGTGATACCTATGTGGTATGTTCTTCCACGGCGCATGGAGGAACGCTAGTTGGGACGCGGGACTAGTGAATCGTTCTCAAGGAGAACGAGCATCTATGCCGAGATAAAAATGAATATAAGTCTGTTTACCGATTGCTTAAATATACAATTGTTTATTGATTGTTATTTTATCGTTCTTATCTGCACAAAGTCACAAGCCTTTAACCAATGGATGATTGTAATCGACTAAAAAGAAATCCCGAAATCAACTCGAGCGGACAGATAGTAACCTCAAGCAAAACAACAATCACAAGTAGCGCTTACTTTATGAAGAAACAACAGCTTGCCCTATACATTAAGAGGCGACACACAAAGTGAGTCCAACCCCACAGACCAACAACCCTTGGAATGCCGCAGCTGAGCTGGTTATCCAGTTATTGGTCAAGGTGGCTTCAACTGATTCTGAAACAGTCCGAAAGTACATTGAGATCCCTCCAGACCCGGACCTTGGTGACATTGCCAGCACGGTATCATTCCGATTGGCGAAGGAGCTGAAGAAGAGCCCTGCCGCCATTGCCACTGAGATTACCCAAAGCCTTGAGAAAGAGGTGAAGAAAGAGCCCTTGCTGGACAGGGTGGTGGCAAAAGGACCATACATCAATTTCTTCTTTGATCGGGAAGAATTCGCAAGGCGTGTTGTGAGTGAAGTATGCGAAATTAAACACAGGTACGGCATGACAGAGGAGTTCAAGGGCACTAGGGCACTTATCGAATCCCCCGCAGTGAATCCATCCAAGCCTTGGCACATAGGTCACGCACGCAATGCAATACTGGGCGATACACTCGCGAACCTCCTTGAAACAGTAGGTTGCGAAGTTGTGAGAATCGATTACATCAACGACCTTGGGCTCCAGATTGCCCAGCTCACTTGGAAGATAATGCATGATAACGTAAATCTAGCAGAGGTTTCAGGGAAGATGGACCACTTCCTAGGCCACCTCTATGTTGAAGTTCAGAAAGTCACAGAGAACGATATTGGCGTAGATAATGAGATTCGCGAGATTACCCGAAGATTGGAGGACCTGAACTCTGAAGAAGCAAAGCGGAG
>WTCK01000176.1 GCA_013138615.1 Candidatus Thorarchaeota archaeon
TAGGTCTGCGGCTTCGTCCAAGGTTGAGGGCACCATCGTTTCTATTTGATCGATGTTGGCGATATCGACATCCAGTTCCCTCTGAAGATAGTCCACAGTATCAGCCTTTCTTGATTGGATAATTCGCTTCAACATTGTACGATTACTCAGGAGAATAGTAAGGTCTGCTCCTCGCTCTTGTAGTTGCGCGCGAAGGAGTTTTGAAACTACCCAGATGGAGTTCAGAGCTTCGCTAGATTGGCCTTCAAATGGAAGAACACCGATTACATATACGAAGATGCGACGTCCTTCCTCTTCTTGGAACCTCTGCTTCAGAGCTTCGATGATGGCCGGTGTGCCTCCGCATCCTGTACCTCCGCCAAGGCTGGTGAATATGCAGAATCCTGATACGCCTTCGAACCCGAGATCCGCTAACTGATTAAAGATGATGTCCTTTGACTCCAACACTGAGTTGTAGCCATCGATGAATCTTCCACCGACACCTATCTCACTGGCGCCGTACAGGAGAGTGTTTTCCTTCGGTATACCATACTTCGAGCGGACCTTGGTGATGTCTGCTCTGTCAGTGTTAATGAGCATGTAGCCTCTGACTCTTGACGGTAGCCGTTTATCTCGGCTAGTCTTCAGATATGATCCAACAATATTCGAACCACATTCGCCAATTCCAATGGCGAACACTTCTGCGGCTCGTGTTTCCTCAGATTCTCCGGCCTTTCCTGTAAATCTCTGCATGGATTATATCTCCTGAAGCTATCCTCGTTTCTCAACCATTGTCTCGGCGATTTCTTTTAGCGCCCAGCCGAGATAGGAACTGATGTCCTCTCTGCTGTAGGTTTCTCTAATCTTCCGAGTTGCATCATCAATGAATTTGTTGCGGTCATCTTGAGAAGCCGCTGGACTGAAGCCAGCCATAAACATTTTTACTGATTTGTGCCAATCGTTCATCTTGCTTGCTTTATCAACCCAGCCCCGTCTCAACTCGTCAATCTTATTGAAATGGATGATTGCCTCGTCAAGGGTTTCCGATTTCTCCAAGCTATTTTCAGCTTCCTGAAGCTCCTTTAGAGGATAGATTAGCTTGCTGAAGTCCGCGGGTTGACTTTCGTACACACGTTTTATTGTGGAGTAGTACTTGCTCTTATTCTTGAGATTCTCCAAATGCTTCTCTCCATCCTTCCGAGATATTCCTTGAACAATCGAGAGCATCTCATCTTGAATGGTTGCAAGCGTGAGACATACATCAAGTGCCTCGTTCACATGCTGAGATTCAGCGGAGAGCTGTTCCGGAACCTTCTCCAGCAGCGTTTTCAGACGTACCACGGTTTCAGGCATCCCTTGGTCTTCAAACAGAGTGATTGCGCTCTTGAGTTGTTCGTAAGATTCGTTAGCTCTGTTCTTAATTTTATCATGG
Source organism: Candidatus Thorarchaeota archaeon (assembly GCA_013138615.1). GTDB lineage: Archaea > Asgardarchaeota > Thorarchaeia > Thorarchaeales > Thorarchaeaceae > WTCK01. The sequence goes on from WTCK01000176.1 coordinate 1,412, forward strand.
ACCTTCGTTGAGGTAGTTAGAGCCCTAATTCTGTCGAAATACTCAGCGGCATCCTCCAGCTCCTGAGGAGGCTTGGAGATGATCTTGTCAAGAACTTTGAGTTCCTTTTTCAGGTCAACGCCAATCACTTCGGCGCGTCCGAATGATGTCTTTAGCTCCACCGTTTCCGCATCAAGCGCTTCAATAACCTTCGCTGTGATCTTATGTTCATATAGCTCGACCATTTTGCGTGCAATCGCAGGGAGGCTGAACACTGTGTCAGCCGCGATGCTTACAGAGTTGAGCTCACCAATTGCTTCTTGTGCTTCCTTTGGAATTTCCACTCCTGCACCCATAAGTTTGGCCGCTGCAAGTCTAATCTTCACACCTAAGCGATAGCGGAGGTTTTCCAAGGCATCCTTTGCCTTGGCTAGAATAGCTTCTTTTGTGCTTCGCATTTCAGACCTTATTTCGCCAAATTCCTCCATCACTGACATGCGACTCTTGGCTTCGTCGAGCTCGCTGATTATGGGCATGAAGATTTCTGCGTATGCGGGCTTGATTGTTTGCAAGTCTGATATTATTGCATCTATCTCCTGGCCTGCAGCTTCTCGGAAGGTGCCTACTCCGCTCTCGACAGCCTTTCTTAGGTTCGCTAAGGATTCGAGGAGAAATACGGTGCCACCTTCTAGTTCCTCAACCTTTGGAGCTTTCTTGCTTAGCTGTGCGTAGTCAAGGACTTTGTCTGCCGATGTCGCCAATTCGTTGAACCTGGTGATATACGACCGGATTTGATCTGTGATATTCTTGTTATACTCATCCACCATTGTTTTGGCTTTGATGTGGATCTTTATCATGCTGTCAATTTCAGCATGCTTCAGTTCCTTCTTGGAGTCTGCAACAAACTTGCGAACAGAGATGATATCCTTGATGCCAGCATCATCAGGGAAGTCCGTTGCTTTCTCTACGTCGTTGAGGGCGTCAACAACTCTGTCCTTGAGCGATATCTTGACCTGTCCGCTCCATTCCACCATTTTCTGGTAAGCAGAGAGAAGGCTCGCGATATTATCAGCTTCGGGGACAACATCTGGGGGTACAGGAATGACATCTGAAGTTGTAGGAATCCCTCCTTCAACAATCTTGGCGGTGACCTCATGCTTCATGTTTATGATTCTATCTCGAAGCATATTGGACATCTTCAATCTAGCAGCATCAAGTTGATTCTCAAGGCTGATCAGTGCGGTCAAGTTGTTTGCCTTAGATGAGTCCCTAGCAATCACACGTAGTTGCTTTGTGAAATCCATCGGGAGATCCAATCCAAGACGGGAGGAGGTTTCAACTGAGGTCTGCAGTGATTCGACCTCTGTGATAAGTGAAACACTCAGCATCTTGCTGACCTCATCCTTGCGCCCATCAAGATAGGTTTCATCTAGCTTCAATTTTTCCATAATGGGAATTAGGTCAGTCATAGGCAGGTTGGCGACTTCGTCGATGGAGGCGGTTGTAGGTACCTCTCCTCTGTCAATGGAAATATGTCGCTCATAGGTTTCGAGAGTCCTCTTGTTCTCGTCAAGTTTTCCTTTGACTTCTCTAACGAAATCCTGATGAAGAGCCAAATAATGCTGTGAGAACGTCTTCCCGTACTTGTACAGCGTTTCGAAGTCATCTATGTCTCCTGCGCCTATTGATGGAAAACTCAATGATGCTAGCGTCTTTGTTTCGGCAGGTTTGAAATACTGAATACGTGGCAGCATTGCAGCAAAGTCTCTCTGCTCTTTTCGAAAGATCTCTGCGAAGTCTCTAACAACTCTCATGAAGTCTTCCTTAATGTTTTTAGACGCCTTTTCAACTTGGCCACTAATCTTCCTCTTCTTCAGTACGCTCAATCCTGAAGTATCACTGAGGTCTTTGTCTAAGCCTGTAAGTTTCGCATACACATCATACAACTGACGTACCTGTGGGTCAGTCTGTTGTTCTGTGGACGGGTTGATAGTTGCCAACATTCCTTTCATTTCAGAGAGTCTATCAAGTTCGCGCCGCCATGCGTGGATATCCATGAACCTTCCTCCTGATGTAGCGTAGCTTCAAATCGGTCTGTCGTTTTAAAACTGTTCTGCGCTTAGGCCAATTGAACCAAGCTTGTTTATACACTAATCGCGTCTGTAAGCTGCTTGTTCTTCGCGCGGCACTTGCGGCCGAGCTAGAAACTGCCTTAAGTCATGCCACGAGAATTGAATTCAATCCGTATACGAGAGAGGCTAATCAAATGTCCGACCATCAGGACAATTCTGCGTCAACATCACCTTCAGTAACTCACGAGGAAGTGACTGTGCTTGAGGTAGACGCAGTTGACGTCAGTTATGATGACCGGTTTCTCTATGCTGCCTGCAAGGATAAGTATGTGAGAGTGTGGTCTAAGGGTGATTGGCAGCTTGTTGCTGAACTAGGTGAAACCAATTCCGAGCCATTAACCGTGCATATTGGCAAGGATCACGTGTTCGCCACCTGCGAGCGGCGAGTGTATATGTGGCAAAAGGGAACTTGGGGGATGATTGGCTGGTTTGAGCTCAGTTATCACGCGTTAACCTCTGATCTTCATGGTGATTATTTCTACATTGGCACCCAAGAAGGACGTCTATTATCAATTAA
>WTCK01000017.1 GCA_013138615.1 Candidatus Thorarchaeota archaeon
TTGTGCATGTGGCAATACCATGAAGCCTCTGCTGCTGACATCTCTTATGCTAGTGCTTCTGATAGCGATTCCACTTCAATCACCAATGATGTCTGTCACCGATGCAGAACGTCCGAATAGGCTGATACCATCAGACGACCAAATCTACGGAGTCGATGTATCAGAGGACATTTACAACGCAGTATCTGAGCAGTCGTACATTGACTTCATTATTGAGCTAACAGAGAACGGCTCTCGGTGGGTGAATGAAGGGCCGCCAATCGTCTATAGCGATGCGAACATCCGCGCAAGAGACTGGATTTCACAACAATTGGTTCAGCTTTCAGACGGCAGAATAACCGTTGAACTCATGGGAGAACACAACTCGGTCGTTGGACGATTGCCAGGATGGTTGGAGAGAAGTGCCCCATGCCTAATGATAGGAGGTCATTACGATAGCGTTCCTGGGGCCCCAGGGGCTAATGATGACGGTACAGGCGTGGCTGCCACACTTGAGCTAGCACGCATTTTGTCTGAGTATGAATTTCCTCTGGATATTTACTTCTGCGCATGGAACTCGGAAGAGAACGGACTGATTGGGAGCGGTGAGGTTGCCCAAATCTTCGCGGATGAGGGGATCGACATTCTGATGTACTACAACGTGGATATGCTTCTAGTGCAGAATCCAGCGGTGCCAGTCGATGAGCGTGTGCTAATGGTCTACAATTCTGAATCGAGCACTACATACCATAATGGTCGATATTGGGCCGAGCTTGCAAGGATGATGAGCAACAATCTTGGACTCAACCTCATCAAGCCATTCTCGTCTTCCCACTTTCCGTTCTGGATGCAATCGGATCATTACTCATTCATCCGAGAAGGCTATGATCGTGCCATGTTCGCATTCGAATCAGGTTGGTCAATTGATGATGCCTATCATCAACCCACAGATACCTGGGACAATCCCATGTACAATTACACACTAGCAAAGGACACTGTCGGCACCATTGGTGCAAGCATGGCATTCACCATGGCGAATGCATACGGTGAGCCAACCGAAATCTACTACAATTGTACACTTGAACCAAGCGCCACAAGAAGCTACTATTTTGTGCTCACCATTGAAACTGATATTGGGGTTGAATGGTTTGGTAGCGATATCGCCGCTTCGTTATATGCGCCTAACGGATCTCTAATGGAAACTGGTGTGGCTATTGAAGATGACCTCTTCATTACTCACGCCACTCAGAATGGGCTCTACACATTGGTGATGGAGAACACAGGTGGCCAGAACACCTTTTGTGAATTCAATGTCGGTTACAACACAGACATAGATGGCGATGGAATGGTCGATAGCGAAGGGTATTGGTTTGACCAGATTCAATGGGAGCTAGACAATGATGGTGATGGACTTAGTAATGCACAAGAGATGCTCATCGGAACCGACAGGTGGAACGCCGACTCAGACGGAGACGGAATGAGAGACGGGTGGGAGCACGACAACGGACTCAATCCTCTTGTGGATGATTCTTCCGAAGACCCCGACCTCGACGGCCTTGCCAACATCTTTGAGTACGGGAATGGCACTCTGCCTCACAACAATGATACCGACGCAGATCTTCTGCCGGATGGCTGGGAAACAGATCACGGTCTTAACCCATTGGTGGATGATGCGAACTTAGATCCAGATGGCGACTTTCGGACGAACCTGCAGGAATATCAGATGGGCAGCGACCCGAATATATCTGACCTTGATTTAGTCACACCTATAGCATTGTTCGGAACAACAACTGTGCTGGTAGTGCTAGGTGGGATTCTAGTGAAGAAAAGGCGCTCCTCGTAGTTGACACTACGCAAGCGTCTTCATCAATAGATCCCAGCGATACTGGATGTAGTCTTCCAGCTCCTGAATCTTCGCATCCTGACGCTCCGGCCTGAACAGATGTGAGAACCGACCCTGCATCTTTAGGAACTCCTCAATCGGCTTTCTCTTCTCGGGATCTTGGAAGCGTTTGCTCTGGCGTCCCAAAGTGAACTCAGTTCCAATACGTTCCCACTGAATCCAGTAACCTGTTTCCACCGCGAGCTTGCCGAGCTCCACGCCTTTCTCAACTGGGTAGTTCCAAGCTTGCGGACAAGGCAAAAATATGTGAATGAACTTCGGACCGCGAATCTCTTTGGCTTTCATGAACTTATCGTAGAGATCACGGGGATAAGCCGTGTTAGCGGTTGCTTGGTAGACAGGCTCATGCATTGCGACAATGAAGTCCAGCAGTTTCTCTGGCTCTTTCTTCCCGAGCCATGTGGTCGTGGTCTTCGCATGAAGAGGTGTGCCACCTGATCGCTGTGTACCGGTGTTGCTATACACTTGATTGTTGTAACAAACGTACAGGAAGTCTGTTCTACGCTCGAATGCGCCGCTAAGGGCTTGCAGACCGATGTCGAAGGTGCCGCCATCGCCAGCCCAGACCATAACCATAGTGTCATCTTTGCCTTTCGCTGCAAGTGCGGCTCGCACTCCCGAAGCCGTTGCTGCCGCTGCAGGGAATGCAGTATTGAGAACAGGTATTCCGAGACCACTCTTGGGCCATAGACCCTGCACAACACTGGTGCAACAAGCTGGTACAACCTGAATCACGTTCCCTTCAAGCGCTTTGTGCGCATGGCGTAGTGCCACCATGTCTTGACAACCGGCGCATGCCGCGTTCCCCTTCAGCACGTACTCCTTGAGAGGCATATCTTTCGTTGCTACCATTGTAATCACCTCAGGTCATGCCAGGTCTCTTCAGAACCCGTTTCTCCGTTCTCCACAGCTTTTACGGTATCAAGAATCACTTCTTTGATGTCAAGCACCGTCATGTCACGACCGCCGAGCCCACCAATGTAGCTCTTGATGATTGGACGATGCTTGGTATTGTACATCGTGGCCCGAATGTCACTTGCCACAGGACCACCATAACCGTATGAAACAGAACGATCAAGGGAGGCAAATCCCTTCACACGGCTGCCAAGCTCCCTGATTCTGTCAACTGGGAATGGGCGAATCATTCTCATTCGAGCATTACCCACCTTGTAACCCTCCTCACGAAGTTCGTCAATCGCATCCTTGGCTTCTGCTGCGACTGAACCCTGAGAAGTGAACACAACTTCTGCGTCATCACACTTGTAGCAGTCAATAGGACCACCGAAGTACTTCCCGAAGAGTTTCTTGTATTCGCGTTCAATCTCTTCATACACCTTCATTGCGTTGTGAGTCCCTTCATGCATTGCGTACCTGAATTCCATGTAATGCTCTGGAAACACGATGTTACCATGTGAAACAGGGTTCTCTGGGTCCATTACCCAATGTGGTGGCTTGTACGGAGGCAGGAACTTGTCAACTTCCTCCGGCTCGAGATAATCGTAAGTGGATAGAGTGTGACTGAGCACAAAGCCATCGGCATTGATCATAACAGGCATCAAAACCCGCTCATCCTCTGCCAGTTTGAAAGCTTGGATAAGAGTGTGATAGAACTCATCCACGCTTGAAACGTAGAACTGTATCCAGCCCGTTGTAGCCTTGGACATGGAATCATCATGTGTGACGTGGATGTTCCAGCTAGGCGATACGGACCGGTTGATGTTGGCTAAAACAATAGGAAGCCTTGCTGCTGCGGCCCAATGCAGACCTTCATCCATTAATAGCAGACCGTTGGATGATGTTGCGGTGAAGGTTCTCGCGCCTGTGGAACTGGCGCCTATGCATGCGAACATGGCTGAGTGCTCCGACTCAACGCGGATGAACTGTCCGGGCCATTGGCCGGTTTCATTCAGCAGAGCAATCTGTTCTGGCACGGTTGTTGCAGGTGTAATCGGGTACGCTGGGACAACCTCGACGCGCGCAGACATCACGGCACGAGCCGCTGCGTAGTTGGCACTCATGAGCTCTGTCTTCATGCAGATTCCTCCTCATCAAAGCCTTCTCGAATCATGGCGATGCATTTCTTCGGGCACACTTCAGCACAGCACCCACAACCTTTGCAATAATCAAGATCTATGTGCGGAGTGCCATCCTCATCCAATGAAATGACGGCTTCGGGACAATGTAGCCAACACGTTCTGCATCGGCTGCATTCATCATAGTCAATCTTTGGCGTGAATGTTCGCCAACTGCCAGTCTTGCCGGTTGCACCAATAACTGGTTTAGAGTAAGAAGTCGCGGGCCAGTCAGCTCTGGATTTTGGATCGATATTGACCTCATTTACCAACAGGGTACACTTCCATGGAGGGGGCTGCTTCGCGAAGACTTCGGCGGAGATATTAACTGTTACGTTCTAGACTCAAAGGACTTACAATGGTGAAGCTTGAGGGATTGCATTGAGATTTACAGTCACACTTGTCCAGATGCCCTGCTTTGAAGGTGACCGTCAGAAGAACTTCGCGTTCGTCAGGCATCTTCTGAAAGGACCAAGCACACCTGAAGGTCCGGAGTTCATTCTGCTGCCAGAACTCTTCGCAATTGGACTCAGACATGAAGATTACAATGAACATGGACCTGGCATCCCTGGTCCCACAAGTGAGTTTCTTGCAGAGCTGGCTGAGGAACGAGGTGCATTTGTGATTGCAACAGGCATCGAGGAGAATGACTCAAAGTACTACAACACACTAGCCATGGCGACTGATACCGGTAAGATTCTCGGCACCTATAGAAAGATCCATCCATTCCAAGAAGAAAAAGATGTATTCAAGGGTGGTGACGAAATGGTAATGTTCGACATTGACGGCTTGAACGTGGGCGTTCAGATTTGTTACGACATTCGGTTCCCAGAGGTGACAAGACGACTTGCGCTGGAGGGTGCACATCTCGTTCTCATTCCAGCTGCATTTCCGGACCCAAGGAGCGCTCACTGGGACACGTTGGTCATGGCTCGTGCAATCGAGAACCAGCTTTATGTCGCCGCAACCAATAGGGTCGGGCCGGGGTTTGACGAAAGAACCTACTTTGGCCACAGTCAAATTGTTGACCCATGGGGACTGCGACTAAGTAGGATGACATCGGAGGCACAGGTCCTCACAACAACTTGCGACACAAGCGCAGTAGAGTCAGTCAGGAGTCAAATCACGTGTTACGCAGATAGGTCCCAGACAGGGTACGATAATGTCAAATGGTTCAAGCTTTAGCAGCTTCTAGCACAAGCATTAAGTGAGTCACGCCAATGAGATAACAAGTCCGGAGAGCAACGTGATGAGTAAGACTCCATCTGACATAGCCAAACAAGTAGTGAAGGACTGGTTCTCAGCTGAAGG
>WTCK01000233.1 GCA_013138615.1 Candidatus Thorarchaeota archaeon
TAGTATATTTGTAAATAAGAGCCTCTGGCAAGAAAAACTTCCCAAGGATTTTTCCAGTCCGCGTTTCCTTCTTAACGTACCCTTGAACAGTCTGGGTCATCTCGAGACTGCAGTATATGACATTGAGTCCCAAGACCTTTCGTTCCTCAACTACACTTAGGATTCTAGGCATAAGTGAATACAATGGACGAGTGTGGTAGGTCCGATCTTGCATGGGAGCGACTGTGGCCCTCCCAAAGCCAGGAGCGTATTTGAATTCAACAGAAAGGTAGTTCTTTCCACCGTGAAGATAGATTGCGCCGGGATGTAGGCTCTGAGCGGCCATCGGCATGGACCGATCTCCGATTGTTCTTCGCCCCAGCTTAATCTCTACAGTGTCGCCAATCCCTCTGATACTATAGCTTCTCCAAGCCTTTCGTGCTTTCTCTAAATCCGCAACTCTCACACTGCCATTTTCACTAACATGAAGCAGGCCATCCCTCTCAAGGGTCTCGATGATTTTGAGTTGTTGCGGGAAATGAGATGTATTCAGTTTGCCACTCATTGCGGCAGCGATAAGCTGGTAGTATCCAACTATTTCATTCTGAGGTTCCATGTATGCAGCATCAACATCTGTGAAATACTTCTCAGGCTGATTCTTGTAGAAGGATGAAATCGGGTCGTTCTCCCTGAGAGCAAGTATCGCTACACTTTCCTGACCCTTTCTGCCTGCACGGCCTATGCGCTGTGTGAGTCGTGTAATCGAAGTTATCATACTGACCACACTGTCAAGGTGACCAATATCAACCCCCAGCTCTAAGGTCGGTGTAGAAACTAGAACAGACAATCTGCTAGCTTTGAATTCGCGTTCTACTTGGCTGCGGTATTTCTTAGGAAGACCTGCTCTATGGACCATAGACTTGATTCCGAGGTCATTAATGAGAATATTTAGGACTTCAACTTCGATATGCGTGTTACCGAAAACAAGAGTCTTGAACCCGCCGCGCTGCAAGGTTTGCACGATATCCACAATCATGCCGTACTTGCTGCGTTTCTCCGGGTAGTATATCATGAAATGGATTGGGCCACGTTTGGCGGTAACTGACTCCACAAGGAGCACATCCCCGTCGAAGACTTGTTCAGCAAACTCCTTCGGATTCGAGATTGTAGCAGAGGCCCCTATTTTTTGGAACTGGCCAGCCTCCAATTCAAGTCGTTTCAAAATATAGTAAACATTGGTACCCATCGATCCTGTGTAAAGATGAATCTCGTCAAGAACCACATATTTCACTGTGCGAAGCAAGGGCACCAATCGAGAACGGTCCCATCCAAGATGATAGTGGAGTATGTCAGGATTCGTGAGCAATATATCTGGAGGCCTCTCGTATATTTTGCTCCGCTGAGATTGGGAAACGTCCCCATCGAATACAGCCACAGTTAGCCCCGAAGCTTCGCAGATACCCTTGATCTTGCTATACTGATCTTTTGCCAGTGCTTTTGTTGGGTATATCAGTAGAGCCCGAATACCCGGATTCATGAAGGCTTCTTGCACCGTAACAATGAGACTCCTCACGATAGGTAGAATGAATGCCTCAGTCTTCCCCTGTGCCGTGGGAGCGGATATGACCACATCGTTGCCCTTCAGAATTGAATTATACACTTCTTCTTGAAAGCGATACAACTGCTTGATTCCCTTAGCGTGGAGATGCTCTTTGAGCCGTGTCGGTAACTGGAGACTGTCTACGTGACAGCCGTACTCCGCATCGCTTTGAGGCATATGGCGATAGGTGACCAAGTAGTCAATTCCCTTAGTGACCAAAGCACGGACTTCATTCTTGAGAGTTTCAAGATTGGAGCCTCCATTCTCTACTAGTTTTTTAATCTCCGCCCGTGATTGAACTGGAGCACGACTTGCACGGGGCTTGCGTGTTGTGCGACCCCGTCCATCGGTTATCCTATCAGTCGTTGGGGGTATAAGTGGAGAGCCTTTCGAATCCCTAGTGGAGATGCGTCCGGTCTTGATTGCTTCCGTGTATGCCTCGTATGCATCGAACAAATCCTTGTTCCTACCATCAACAAGAATCTCTGCATCACAGGAGAAACATCGCACTGTCCAGATGAGACCTCCCTTCCTGATGTCTAGTGTAGAGCCACACTTTGGACAATGAAGAACGGGCACTAGCTTAACCACCTGGACTACAGACCCCGTCTGATTTCCTCTTATCAAACTTTGGCACAGAATGCAATTCACAACCCCCCAAGTCGGCGTCACAATAGTTAACCTTATATGCGGTTGTGTAATCGCCATGCACAACCGACCCGCAGCGGTCAGGAAGATGATTAGCAATGGTTGAAGATGTTAACTCCGACGAATTGGCACAATTGATAGGCGATAACAAAGTGGTCTTTGTTGATTGCCACGCAGTTTGGTGTCAGCCCTGCAAAGTCCTTGGCCCCATCTTGGAAGAGCTCGATGAGAAATTCCAGGACAAGGGTCTGAAAGTTGTCAAGATTGATGTGGATCAGAACAGGGAATTCAGTGCGGAAAATCAGATTTCCGGAGTTCCTAGTGTACTTGTATACAGCGAGGGCAAACGTGTCGTTTTTGACGACGGCAGCGGACGAAAGATGGACAAACTCGTAGGCGTAATGCCGCACGAGGTCTACGACCAGATTGCTGAGAATCTTCTAGCCGAAGCGGCTTAGGTACATAACAGAGTCCCCCCCGTAACTCACTCTCTCATTACTCTCTCTCTCACACTTCGGGGGGAACTCCTCCTTCTTTTTGGAATAGTTGTTTTTGACCCACTGGGGACTAGGAACATTATTAGGTGCTTCAAATTCTGCACACCGAAACGAAGTGAACTCTATTGGTAAATGATGTCACCCCAGATGTTATCGAGAAAGCAATCAATGAAACCAAGCTCCTGTTTGTAGACTGTTGGGCGCCTTGGTGCGGACCTTGTCTAGCATTGGGCCCGATACTGGATGAGCTTGATCAGAAATATACCGACAACCCAGACGTTGGATTTCTAAAGATCAACACGCAGATTCATCAAGAGTTCGCTGCTAAGCAAAACCTCTACGCGATCCCCTGTGTACTCGTCTACTTTGATGGAAAACCAGCGAAGTTTGATCTTCTTCGTGGTGATAAGAAAGAAACTACAGATCGTCTGATAGGCACCAGGCCGGCAGAACACTACGAGAGCGTGATTAGGCAGCTTATGAAATAGGCCCCCGTCCCAACTCCATTGTTTTATTAGAGAAGACAGCCGGTGTCAAGATAACGCATAGTGAGGTGACAGACTTGCCGATTCTTCCTTTTGGTGATAAGACTCCGAAAATCGATACGAAAGCTTACGTGAGCCCGCAAGCGACCATTGTGGGCGATGTTGAAATTGGTGCGCAGGCGAGCATATGGCCAGGTGCAGTAATACGTGGCGACCAAGCTTCAGTCAGAATTGGAGAGAGCTCCTGCATTCAGGACAGTGTGGTAATACATGCGCACACTGAAGATAATCCGGCCATCATTGGCAGTCTCACTGTTGTAGGCACAGCATCAGTATTGCACGGAGTCTACATCGGCGATATGGCAAGCATAGGTGAAGGGTGTGTCATCTTCGACGGCGCAACACTCGGAGAGGGCGTAAAACTTGCACCCGGCAGCATTGTACCTGCAAACGTGGTTATCCCTCCCAGAAGTGTGAACTCCGGAGCCCCGGCAGCCCAGATTCGCGACTTATCCAGAGAGGAAGTTGAAAAGCAATCAGCAAGGGCAGAAACAATTGCTCAGGTCTTCCGGAAACTGCGAAGATGGCAGCAAATCGTTTAGAACCATGGTTTCTCACGACTCTCCATGTTTCAAAGCAGCGAATGCAATTGCCTCATATCAACAATGCGAAGAAAATGGTTGTGGCGGGACCGCCCAGATTCGAACTGGGGATAACCAACTCCGCAAGCTGGTGCCTTATCCATGCTAGACTACGGCCCCGCTCGCAAAAACTCTAAGTTGTCTTAAAGATTCTTTGCTATTATGCTAATAGAGAATCATGCTGGCGTGACTCCAGATGCTGCACCTTGGTGGCCCTCGCTGCCATCATGCCGCTGGAATGCTGACTAGGCTTACAACTGCCTTGCCATTTCGCTTAGTTATACGCATAGTGTGATCTGATGTCTGAAGGATGAAACTCTCTCCTTCATCTAGGTTGTCAAGCACGCTCCGTCCCAAAGGCCCATTCAGGTAATTTGTGAACCTGACTACGACTCGACTGGTGGATGTCTTGATCTGTTCAACAGCGCTCATTATTAGAAACCTCAGTTCGGCCATATGTGCCCTCATTGGGCATTTAAACTACAATCGAATTGGTTGACTGATGAAGAAGAGTAATTGTGGCGGGACCGC
>WTCK01000276.1 GCA_013138615.1 Candidatus Thorarchaeota archaeon
ACAGTCCCGGACCAAGCAACTCTTGGTCAAACGATCAGTTCATTGGTGTTCATTGTACTCATGGTCAGTCTCCTTCTTCAAGGGCTCACGACCCCATTCCTTGCCGAGAGGCTCAACCTAATCGAAGAGGAGGACATCTTTGAAGAGATATCGACTAAGCGTGATGCAACACGCCACGCTCTGCTGAGTCTTGTTGACGAGTACACGGAACGGAGAGTTGAAGCATCGTTGTATAAGCGACTGAAGGCGGAGCTGGAGGAAGAGATTTTCACGCTTGAGGACAATCTTCGAAAGATGGCGTCCGAAAAAAGAGCTCGAATGCTCGAGGTTACCGCTCGAGAACAAATTCTTCAGCAGAAACTTTTGTACTATGAGCAGGAGTACGAGAAAGGAAGGCTACGTGAGAGCGTCTACGCAGACCAAAAAGCAGCCTTGGAGGATGACCTCAACAGCCTCTACATAGTGAAAAAGCAAATTGAAGAAGGAAAGTGAATTTGCGATATCCACTTGGTGCTAGTTCCACGAAGTGAATCAGTAGGGCATCTTCCTGTGAACGTCGGGTATTCTAATATGGGTCTTGCCAGTGAAGACATCTCGTAGCAACTCGAAGTGTTCATCTAGATCCTTCAGAAGTTTCTCTAAGGCATGGGGTTCGATGTTCGGTTCAGCTATCCAGACCGTTAGGTAGTTACTAACAACTGCAAGATCAGCAGTTCCGTCCTCAAGGTCTCGGAAGATGGTCGTTTTGACCAAGAACTCAGCCTCGAACATCGTCAATATGTCTTGAACACTGATTATTATCAGCTCTAGGAAACCTACAAAATCTTCTAGGTCTGAAGATTCATCGAGAATGCCTCTCAAGGACTCGTTGAACGTCTGGATATCCGAAACCTTCTTCCTCAAACTTTCAAACATCTTCATGAGCTTGCTGAATTCCTTGATAGATCTTTCAAGAGAGGGCACGAGCTTGTCGAATAGATTGACCAGTAGCTTGCCCCTCGTGTTCTCACGTATGTTCTTGAATCCTTGGAGTTCCCCCAAAGGACCATCAAGATGCTCAATCTGAACTAGCGTGTTGGTCACTGCTTGAATGGATTTCATTGAGTTGCGCTGAATCTTCGACCAGCGCTCCACGAAAGTGTCTATGCCATCGCGGAGGTCCTCAAGGATTTCCAGTTCAGTTACCACGATTTCTTCTACTCCAAGGTCATCTCTTAGTTAGGACATATAATTCATTCTGCGGGGGCACATAGGAGGAAAGCAACTCATTCCTAAGCACGCCACTCCAACCAGTCCAGTCACCTCTTAGCCCTCAAGAGATCCGAACGAGAAATTATGCCGGTAACTCGCCCCTGATTCTGGATTACAACCGCTTGGTAGGACTCCAATAACGGTATGATTGCATCAACGGGTGTGGTTTCGTCAACTGTCGGCACGCCACCGGAGCTCATGATTGCCTGAACGGACAGCTTGTCCATGTCGTGTTGAAGGTTGCGCACGATATCGCGTTCTGTGACAATCCCCACGATTCGTTCCCCACGCACTACAGGCAGTTGTGAGAAACTTCGCTGTCGCATGATTTGGAAAGCCGCTGAAACAGATTTACGAGCGTCAATCGTGATGGGATTCGCAGTCATAACATCTCCACATCGTTGAGGACTCCTAGTGTTGAATACCTGGATAATCTTGTTAGCAATCGATAGTTTAGGATCAAGTGTGCCGTTCTCTATACGGGCAATGTAGGACTGAGATACTCCCACTTCTATGGCAAGTTCAGACTGAGTCAGACCTGCTTCTCTTCTCATCCGATGAATGCTTTCAGGTGTTATCAATTTGAAACTCCCACTGTGTATTCCTAGGGGTAATTGGAATTCCTCTCAGTATTACCCATGGGAATCAGGTATGTATAGACTTAAGTAGTTTCACTTCTGGCCCGCTGGAAAGACGAGTTGATTGACAATGAATATTGAAGTCACGCGTGGAGCAGGCCTTCCAGTTCCTCAGCAGAGAGTTGAGGTTGTGGAGCGCAAAGGTAAGGGTCATCCAGATACACTCTGTGATAAAGCTGCAGAGGAATTGTCTGTAAGATTAAGTGAGTACTATTTGGAGGTATTCGGAAGAGTTCAACATCACAATGTCGACAAGGTGCTTCTTGTCGGCGGGCAGTCGAACGCACGTTTTGGTGGAGGCGACGTCATTGAGCCAATCTACATTCTGATGAGCGGTCGAGCTGTGGGTATTGTGGGGAAGGATTTCAAGAATCAAGTACCAGTAGGCAAGTTCGCAATAGAACACACTCGTGAGTGGCTCGCAGGGGATTTACCGCACCTTGACGTGAACTCAGATGTCATAGTTGATTACAAGATAAGGGCGGGGAGCACGGATCTTGTTGGCAACTTCGATTATGAACTCGAGGTTCCCAGAGCAAATGACACAAGCTTCGGTGTAGGCTATGCACCTCTATCACCCACAGAAGAACTCACTCTCAAATCTGAATATCTTCTCAACGACCCCAAGACCAAGAAGAAATGGCCTCAGATAGGTGAAGACATCAAGGTGATGGGAACTAGAGTTGATGATGAAATCCACCTCCAGATTGCATCTGCAATCATATCTACGGAAACAAAAGACGCACACGAGTACGCTAATGTGATGCAGGGCATTAAAGACATACTACTTGATCTAGCATCCAAAATCACGGACTTGGAGGTAACTGTTGACGTCAACGGCGCTGACGCGCCCGATGAAGATCTATACTATTTGACGGTTACTGGAACGTCGGCGGAGCATGGTGACGATGGACAAGTGGGCCGAGGCAATAGAGCCAATGGCCTGATAACGCCCTATAGACCCATGACATTAGAAGCTGCCGCTGGTAAGAACCCTGTTTCTCATGTTGGGAAAACGTACAATGTAGCTGCGAGAGAGATTGTAGATCGCGTCATCAAGGAGCACCCCGATGTAGACCAGGTTTACTGCTACTTGGTCAGTCAAATTGGCGCACCAATAACTGAGCCAAGGGCTGTGAACATCGAATGCTACGGAAGCTGCGACTTAGACGCAATCAGCGGCTCTATCTCCAGCATCACAGAGGAAGTAATCTCGAAACTCCCAGACGTATGGAAGGGCTTCGTGAAAAGAAAGTACCAGTTGTGGTGAGCCTCAAGCTCTGAGCTTGAAAAGGACTGTAGGGGGACACGCGCGCCCCCTCGGTCCTCACTCTTCCAATATTGAGTGTCATGAAAAAACGGTTCTCAAGGCAACGAACTCCAACAACCCCGTGGAAATTCCCGTCCCCGCGCGATTGTTATCCTGCACGAAATGAAGAGATTGTTTTTAAGTAAAAGTTGAGAGGCCAAGGTAAGACACCTGTGTACTTGACTATAGGGACAGTACAAAGTGCAGGAGAATCAAGAAAATGGGTAAGGTAACAGACCCGATAGCCAAACGAATCAGGAAGAAAGCTGCCAAGGACATCAAAGGTGGTCTCTTTGGTAAAATCACGCACTACATTCCTGGATGGCACGGCTATCAGGAGAAGGAGGAACGCCGCGCAGCAGACAAAGTTCTCCGAGAGTTCATTGCAGATCAGCTGAGGCTTGTCAAGCAGGACCTTGAGAAACTTCAGATGATGGTCGTTGACTATGATCTGTCAAAAACATGGGAAACCTTTGATCGCATGTTGGCTCTTACTGATAAGATAGAGTCAGCTATCAGGTACGCCGATTATGGATACGCTGCTTGGGGCTCCAAAGAGAAGATTAACGAGAAAGAGCTCGACAATATGTACGAGTTCGATGCTACTATCATCGAAGACATAGGGAATATCAACGATGTCGCTGAGGAGTTCCTCGATCAGATGAACCAAGGCAAGTTCGATGAGGCGTGGAATTACACGTATCGAATGTGGCAGACTATACAGCGTCTCGAAGAGAAGTGGAACCAACGCGAAGGCTACATGAAAGGCTACCAGGATTAATTCAACCAGTTCCGTAACATGCAGAATGGGGATCTTCCCCATTCTTCCTTGCTTTTTATTTGCTTTTTTTTCAGTTCACGTTACGTCTAAAATGATTTCTACAGTTTCAAGCAAAACGAGATGACTGCAGAATGGAATGACCAAGCCCAAGCTTGGTAAGAAAAAAAAAGAGAGTGTGAGGGCTCGAAAGCCCTCAAGATACACTATGGTGAGTAGGGACCTTTGCCTTTCTTCTTAGCGATTAGAAGACCTCCAACAATGACCACGGCAACAACGCCGATACCACCGCCTAGCAAAACCCAATCAATAGCCCCAGGGGGAGGCCCTAGGGATTCGATGGAGAGCTCATGAAGCTGATTGCTTACAAGTGGCGTAATCTCTACGTAGAAACTCCCCTCACCTCCAAGCGTTCTTGTCGCGTGGAACGAAAGGAGAATCTCATTGCTGATTGCCCCGATCTGGAAGGCTGCCTCGCTTCCTGTTGAACCAACAAGTCGATCGTTTAGACTTGGCCAGTCCAAGAATTGTGTCCAACCCGTGTAGTTCTGATAGCCAAGAGCATACCAAGAACTCACATCACTGACAATTACTGAGACATTGTACCACACGCCCTCTTCACAGGCTATGGAGAGCCCATAGGTTTCAGACGCATCACCAGGGTCACCGAGAGTGAAGTTGTGGGATGCTGATGTCGTTTCTGCTGAGATTGATGCAGTCTGGTTGAATATCTCAGACCAACGATCCTCAAACTCAATTTCGTACTCAACAGTATAGCCAGGATACAGATTCCCAGGACCTGCAGTGTTGTTCTGAACTTGGTATGGGCTGATAGCAACCACTAAGAAACCATCTGCAAGACTGGATAAGGACCTCGTTGTGAAGTTGTTACCAAACGCCATCCAATGTCCTCCAACCTCTCTGTTGCCAAGATTATTGCTATAGCCTGTCGTATACAAACCATGGGTGTTGTAGAAGTCATAGTCAGCTGACACAGTGATGTTATCCTGAGTCAACAGTGATATGTTGGTGAGGTACCAGTTAACGGTACTCACATTGAACCGAGCACCCACAACACTGCCATCAGAAACCTCCAATGTACTAGGGTTATCAAAAACCGGGCCCACAGTGAATTGGTAGTAGCCGCTTGACGGCAGATTTCCTA
>WTCK01000193.1 GCA_013138615.1 Candidatus Thorarchaeota archaeon
CAGCAAGGTCGCCATCGCCACTGATTACGACAACGTCTAGCTCCGGACGAGCGAGTTTGAGACCGGTAGCGAAAGCTATTGCCCGGCCATGAGTAGTGTGCAGTGTATCAGCACGAAAGTGGGGGGATGGAATCCACGCTCCGCAGCCAATACCAGACACAAAAGCAAATTTGCTCAGGTCCTCGTGTCCTAGGTCACTCACCGCTTTGAAGAAGGAATTGGTGATAATTCCATTACCGCAGCCGGGACAAAACGAATTTGGGAGAGTTTCCTCACGCAGGTACTGTAATGCGAAGTGTTTTCCCGCCTTATTCAAAGCACTCACACATCCCATTCCTACTAGGAAACTAATAACCCATTCTCTATGACAACTGCCGGCCGTATGGACAGTTTTAAAACCAGTGGCCGGCCTCATTCAGTTTAGCTGTCTAAACCTGTAAGGTGATATTAGATGTCTGAAGTTGCAGCGTTAAGAGCATTCAACCGCGAAATTGCAGCGGTCATGGGCGCGACAGTTGATGTCGTGCTGAGCAATGGTAAGAAGTACACAGGCACTCTGAAGGGGTTCGATCAGAACTCATTGAGCATAATCCTATCTGATGTGGTCGATCATGAAGATGAATCCAAGACTCCAAAGATCTTCATCTATGGCAAAAGCATAATGTCATTCTCAGTTGCTGATATTGAGGTGAGCCTCGAAGGCTTGGCCAGACAGCTTGAGAAACAGTTTCCGCCCGGCGGCGTTCGCTATTATGCAGACACTGGCACGGTGCTTGTCATGAACAAGATTAGGATAACCTCAGAAGGAGTCGATGGAACAGGACCCCTCTACGAGCGCGTGAAGGACATCGCAGATGCATGGCTTGAAGAACACGGCCTTGCATGAATGTATGATATACACAATACAATGCGATTAATCTTCAGCCAAATCTAGTCCAAATAAGGTCAATATCTCTGACATCAGACATCTCTAACAGGTTCACGACTTCCTTCGAAGATCTTTCGAAGGCCCAACTCCTCGGCTTTCTTCTTTGGAAATTCGAATTTATCCTTGCGTGCACGTCCTGCAAGTCGTTTCTCAAGGGGCTTAAGGCGTTCCTCCCAGGAAGGCCGGCGTGAAAGCGATGGTGCTTTGCCAACATCATGAACTTTTGCATGGACCCCACGCGGGTCGGGAATGGTGTCGTGTGCTGAAATAACTCCAAACTCTGCCAGACGCCTGGTGGCCGTGGCTATTCCAGATTCTTCTTTCGAACGTGGTAACAGCTGTGGACTCTTGACTCCGGTGAGTATGAGCATAACGCGAAGCACTCCACTCAGTCGGGGATCTACCCTAGCGCCCCAAATGACATTTGCATTCGTACTCATCTTCTCAGAAACTAGCTCGCCTACATTGTTCGCCTCCGCAAGAGACATGTCCGGGCCGCCAGTTATGTGAATCAGAGCGCCTGTAGCTCCGCTCCATTGGACCTCAAGCAGAGGGCTAGTTAATGCATTTATTATTGCAGATTCGGCTCTATTCTCGCCTGTTGCCTCACCAAGGCCAACTAGTGCCACACCCCCATTGCAGATTATTGTGCGAACATCTGCATAGTCAAGATTGATCAGGCTTGGCATTGTAATTGTTTCAGTTATGCCCTTGACCATCCCGGCCAAGACCTCATCAGCAACTCCGAATGCTTCCTCAAGCGGAAGATCCGGGACAAGTTCCATCAACTTCTGATTATCGATAACGACTACTGTATCGGCATTCTCTTGTAGTCTGGCTAAACCCGCATTTGCCTTGTCAATACGGGTCCGCTCTAGCTTGAAGGGCATAGTGACAACACCAACGACTATCGCGTCGTTGTTCTTGGCAATTTCTGCGACAACAGGTGCACTTCCAGTACCTGTGCCACCACCGAGACCTGCAGCTATGAAAACTAGGTCTGCATCACGAAGAAGCTCTGTGATTTGATGTGCCGATTCTTCCGCTGCCGCTTGGCCAACATGAGGATAACCACCTGCACCAAGACCACGGGTGATTCGCTCCCCAATCAGGAGCTTCCTGTGAGCAGTTGTGACTGCGAGGTGCTGTTTATCGGTATTGATGGCCACACATTCCGCGCCCTGAATCCCAATAGTCATCAAGCGCTTGATTGTGTTGTTGCCAGCACCGCCGCACCCAACGACTACAATTCGAGCCTGTCCCATATCACGAGACGTTGATGATGACCTCTCTCCGCGACTGTGATCCCGTGCCGACTCAATCCACGATTTCACTGTCCAATAGCCTCACTTGTTTCTTTTCGACCAATCGTACCATGCTCCCAGAGTTCACGTTTCAGTAAATCACGTATCGCGATACGGATGACCTCGGAGCGATTGGGATAGAGATTCTTGTCTATCAGAGCCTGAAGATCCGATACATATCGTTCAGGGAGGTGCACTGCAATCAAACGCATAGAAGGGCCTCTAGATTGAGGAGATATTCGCGAGATATGAATGTGGATATTACGAGGGCAGCATCGTGGGTGGCTTAGTACTAGTTCAACAGGATAGGCGAAGAGAAAGAGAAGAGATGTCTTCAGTTCTACTTCTTTCTGCCTGTTCTTCTAGCAGCTATATTCCCGACCTTCCGACCAGGAGGTGCATGTCTACTCACAGTGGTTGGTCTACCTGGAGATTGATGAGAGCCACCACCATGCGGGTGAGAGCAAGCGTTCATTGCTGCTCCTCGGACCACTGGCCATTTCCGAGCTTTTCCACGGACATGATGGAAGACCGCGCCAGCCTTTAGGAACGGTTTCTCTGGGCGACCGCCTCCTGAAACAATTCCAATCGTGGCCCTGCACCGCGGGCTGAAGTTCTTCTGACGGCCGCTCGGCAGACGTACCATTGCTTTTGACTTGTCGATGGAAATTATGGACGCAGCCAAGCCTGATGAACGTACGTACTTGCCACCATCGCCCGGACTGCCCTCAATGTTGTAAATTGGGGTGCCTTCTGGAATGTATTCCAGCATCAGTGTATTGCCATTGGCAAGAGCCGCTTCCTCTCCACACTCGATTGTCTGACCTACTTGAACGCCCTCTGGGGCCATTATGTAATGAAGTTTAGATTCGCCTTCGTACCTGATTTTTGCGAGAGGCGCACCTCTACCAGATTCGTGGAGCAAATCTACGACTTGACCCACATAGGTTTTTTCAGGAGCCCACTTGGGGTGTTTCGCAGGTGCGATTTTCAGATGTCGTGGGGATCGCCACTGAGTTGTACCTCTACCCTTGCGCTGAACAAGAATTCTTCTACCCATTTTATGGCCTCCTTAGAATATCCCCAGTTGGGTTGCAACATCGGCGGCACTGTACTCCGGTGCCAGTCGCACGAATGCTTTCTTTGTTCCGTCAATCATAATCAGTGTGTTAACCTTCTCTACAATGACATCGTAGAGAGATTCCACAGCCCACTTTATCGTATTCTTGTTGGCCTTACGGTCTACAAAGAATACTAGCTTGTTGTGTGAGTCGACTGCTTCAAGAGATGCCTCAGTCACTACTGGTCGAATAATTACTTGGTTTGGATCTCTCATCTCATATCACCTCACAAGAAAAGCTCCTCTGCGCCTAGACGGTCGATTGCTGACTTGGTCCAGAGTACAAGGCGGCCTGGATGAGTTCCTGGAGCCAGAAGGTCGGCATTCAGCCCATGTACTTCAACAACGTCCACACCAGGGAGGTTACGTGCTGCCAAACCAATCCC
>WTCK01000211.1 GCA_013138615.1 Candidatus Thorarchaeota archaeon
ATGGGTAGCGGCCCACGTGCTGGTTTGGGTGAATTGCTATTGCCACAGAACGAACCCGGCTCATCGATTATGCCCGGGAAGATCAACCCCACTCAGGCAGAGGCTTTGATTCAGGTTTCTCTGCAGGTTATGGGTAATGATTCCACGATTGCTTTGGCAGAGGGATTCGGAAGCATGCTCGACCTGAATGTCGCAAAGCCGCTGATGATCGTGAATCTTCTCAGCTCGGTTCGCATTCTATCTAGTGGCATCAAATCCTTCGTGGAACACTGCCTTGAAGGTTTGAACGCAAATGCTGACCACATCAAAATGAAGTTGGAACGGAGCCTTATGATTGTGACACGTTTGACGCCCATCATAGGATATGACAAGGCTTCAGAGGTGGCGAAAGCAGCTCACTCCTCAGGAAATACGATTAGAGAAACATTGCTTGACATGAAACTCGAGATTGATGGCGATTTGGACAAGATACTTGATCCAATGAAGATGGTGTAGTTTAGTTCCGAGAGAAAAAGCTCCTTATACTACAACTACACTTGAATTGCATTGCTCGGAGTGATTCCGAAGCGAGGAGAGATGCATTGGTGAACCTCAAGCATGATGTATTGATCATAGGCGCAGGACTCTCTGGCTTAAGAGCTGCAATTGAGATTGTTGACACTCACGATGTCGCAATCGTTACAAAGGTGCATTCTCTCAGGTCGCACTCTGTAGCCGCACAGGGCGGAATCAATGCAGCCATGAGTGCTGAGGACTCGTGGGAATCACACGCTTTCGACACTGTCAAGGGATCCGACTATCTAGCCGACCAGGATGTCGTGGAGGTTCTTACCAAGAATGCCCCATCGGTTGTCATCGAGAACGAGCTGTGGGGTACAGCTTTCTCAAGGACCGAGGATGGAAAGATTGCACAGAGGCCTTTTGGTGGAGCAGCGTATCCACGAACATGCTACGCTTCTGACCGCACAGGACACAACCTTCTCCACACAACTTTCGAACAAGCTATGAGAAAGGGCGTGAAGTTCTATGACGAGTGGTTTGTAACTTCGCTTGTCAGAGCCGAAGATCGGATTATGGGAGTCACCGCTCTTGAGATTGCCACAGGAAAGGTGATTGGCATCGCTGCCAAGGCGGTGATACTCGCCACAGGAGGCTTTGGTCGGGTCTATGGCCGCTCGACAAATGCCCTCATCAACACAGGTGATGGCTGTGGTTTAGCGTTGAGAGCTGGCGTGCCATTGAAGGACATGGAGTTCATCCAATTCCACCCAACTGGCTTGAAGGGCTCTAACATCCTGATAACAGAAGGAGCAAGAGGTGAGGGTGGACATCTTCTCAACTCTAAGGGAGAGCGATTCATGAAGGAATACGCTCCTGAGAAGATGGAGCTTGCGCCACGCGACATAGTTGCACGAGCAATACAGACCGAGATTAATGAGGGTCGAGGCTTTGACGGTGGGTACGTTCACTTAGACCTGATACATCTGGGCGCGGCCAAAATCAAAGAGCGTCTTCCTGGAATTAGGGAGATTAGCATAGACTTTGCTGGCGTGGACCCAATCGAAGAGCCCATCCCCGTGGTGCCCACTCAGCACTATTCCATGGGTGGGGTCGATTGTGACAAGAACGGAACAACGCCTTTGAAAGGCTTGTTTGCTGTGGGCGAAACCGCATGCATGAGCGTCCATGGAGCCAATAGGCTTGGCGGCAACTCACTTCTAGAAACCCTGGTTTTTGGGAGCATAGTTGGCAAGAATGCGAGCGAATACGCAGCCAATGCAGAAGACCCTGATGCGAACGCTGTAGATAACGCAACCTTCGCGATGCGAGAGAAGATTCAAGCAATCCTGATGAATGAATCAGGAGAGTTGGGCGCTGAACTCAGAGAACTAATGGGAACCACCATGGATGACGACGTGGGAGTTTTCAGAGATCCAGAGAGGATGGAGGGCGCTCTCAAGGTCATCAAGATGATACAAGAGCGATTCGAGAACGTTTCCATTCCTCGAAGTGATGACCGCTTCAACTACGCTCTAGTTCGAACTCTTGAGCTTGAGAATATGCTCCAGTTAGCATACGCCATTACAGCAGGCGCCATCTGGCGAGAAGAGTGTCGAGGCGCTCACTGGAGGATTGACCATCCAAAAAGAAATGATGATCGGTTCCTCAAACACACGTTGACGACGCTCATCGATGGTGAAATGAAGATTAGCACCCAGGATGTCAATCTTGGCCAGTTCGAAGTGAAGGAGAGAACTTACTGATGTTGTTCAGAGTGGCTAGAAGCAGAGATGGCGGAACAGTTTCGCACTATGACCTATACAAGGTCGATGTCAAGAAAGGCATGACAGTTTTAGATGCTCTATTTCAAATTCAAGACAAGATGGACCCCTCAATCTCTTTCAGGTATTCATGCCGTGGTGCTGTTTGCGGCAGCTGCGTCATGCTCATCAACAAGGAGCCTCGACTGGCCTGCAAGACCCAAGTATCTGCTCTCAAGGATTTGAAGATGAATCTCAAGCCATTCCCAGCTGTAACTGACGTGCCTTCTGGCTGGAATCCTAATGAAGAGGTGTTAGTTGAGCCATTACCGAATCTTCCTATTTTGAAGGATCTCGTTGTTGACATGACCAAGTTCTACAAT
>WTCK01000088.1 GCA_013138615.1 Candidatus Thorarchaeota archaeon
GCTGATGACTTCAGGATTCGTCAAATCAAGAGCATAAAACTTGCCAAGCCACAGTGGGTTCTCGCCTACAACCGAAAACCTACCATCGATATCCTTGACAAACCAGTCCTGTTCGTTCTTAAACAAATCAGAGTGTTCTGATGCAATGAACGGAGCAACCCAGATACCAGCCTTGAAGCCGAGTTTATTGATCTTCTTCACAAGTGTGTTCAGACCATTCTTGAACCTGTCATTCTCAGTCCAATCGCCTATGGCCTTCTGATAACCATCGTCTATCTGAATCCACTCGATACGCCCCGGAAGCATCTCTTTGAGAGCATGTGCGTTTGATTCAATCTCTCTTTCATCAGGAGTAGTGAAGTAGAAGTACCAGCTGCACCAACCTTGTGGTACCTTATCCCAACCGAGAGCTTTCATTCTTCTGGATGCGACCTCAACATAAAGTGCCAATAATTCGAGCGCGTGTTCGCCCGCCATTACGAACAATTCTTCGGAAACAATGGTTTCCTTGTCAAATAACGGAATATCATCACATCGACTAGATGCTACCAGTCTTTCAAGCCTGTTCTCCTCGTCCTCACGACCATGCGCCGAAATCGTGGAGAACTGGTCTGCCATTGTAACGAATCCGATAATCAGAGCCTTCTTAGTTTCAATGTTATTCAATGCGGTGTAGAAGTGGCTGGTATTCTCTCCATTCTTAATGGGTACCGCTTGACTGAGTTCCCAGGAATGGAATCCATTCCGGAAGAATCGAAGCCTGCGACCATTCCATCCGGTCAGTAGTCTTGATGAATCATCTACGTCAAGAACAAATGTGTTAATCGACTTGATTCTGAGCTCCTCGTCTGAGCGGCTCTTGAACTGGACACTACATGTGTAGCACGGAAGGCTCTTTATCACGCTGAGTTTGAGGTTTATCTCACCTCTCTTGTCGGGATCCTGCAGCCTGAAAACAACCGCCTTACCCTGTCCCATATCGTCCTCGAAATCCAGCGTGCTGAAGGCTTTGTAAGTCATATTTCGAGAATCGAACGTGTACTGATCTGTCTGCACTTGCACGTAGCTGCGCGAGAAGATGTCATTTCCAGTAATCAAATCAGTGAACGTGAGGAGGCCTAATCGAGTGTCGAATGAAATACTAACAAGACCGTTGCTCAGGATTACTGCTTCTTCGGTAACCCCCAGCGTGCAGTCCTGACTAATGTCTGACAAGGAGATAGCCTCCCATGTAATTGTGCATATATTCTCCGTGGACCTCTTATGCTTTCTCGAAGATTAGAGCTCTGATGCACGGATTTCCGCTTCTTGAGCCTCCGCGTACTCAAACAACCTTTTGTGGGCTTGTGCCAGCAAATTCCGAACCTCCTTATCCTTGGGTTGAAGTTCGAGGTAACGCTTGAGGGAATCTCTCATGTCTTCGCTCTTGTTGAGCTTGTCATAACATAAGGCACCGTAGTACAATGCCCTCTTGTGGTCCTTCGCCGGGCCCATAACCTCATTGAAGACCTCAAGGGCGGTTATCCATTCTTGGTCCTCGAAAAGTATCAATCCTTCCTTGAATCTATCTTCAAGCTCCTGATATTCCGACATTCTTGACGAATAGCTTGCCAAGAGTGTGCAAGAAGTGCAGCAAACGAGCATAGACACAAGAACAATTGTGAAACCGATAATAATCCCCGGATCTAGGGCTATGTACCCGTAGCCTGCAAGAAGCGCCAGTCCTCCGCCGCTTACAATGATTACCGCAACTCCCAAGCCAATTTTCTTGAAACTGAGCTTCCTTGACATATCCGATGAATTTCCAGCGGCCATAGCTCGAACCTCAGATTATCAAAGGCGCCTTGGCTTTTAGGTATGGCGAATCAATCAACGGAATTCGAGTTTCGGATATCAAGCTCGGAGATCTTCTTCTTCTCCTTCCTGGCTCTGTCATACTCTTGTTGGTCTTGAGCGGAGGCCAGTCTTGCTCTTGATACATGTATCCACTGGTTCACTCGCGTTTCAAGGGATGGGTCCAGTTCCAATGCCACTTCAGCATATGCTATTGCGTGCTGGTCTTCCTCTTCGATGAAATGAGCGTTCGCCTTATTGTAGAACGCCTCAGCGTAGTCGGGTTTCAAGGCGACTGCTCGCGTGTATGCTTCAATTGCTGCGCGTCCGTTTCCCATTCTAGAATGAGAATTGCCTAGGTTATTCCAAGCCTCCGCATCCTCTGAATTGATTTCTAGTGCCTTTTCGTAGCATTCCTTGGCTTTCTTGAAGTCTGCTAGTTCGTGTAGCGATGATGCCTTGTTGAACCAAATTTCGAAAATCATGTTGTCGATAGCGAGTGCTTCGTCATACGCCTTCACTGCATCCTCTAGACGGTCAATGCCTAGGAGGGCACAACCGTAGTTGTACCATGCTTCAAGCGAATCAGGATTTCCCTTCAGGTAGGTTTCCAAGAGCTCGATTGCTTCTTTGTACTGCTCCTCTTGTATGAGTTTCACTGCTGATGTGATATGGTCATCGCTGTTTCTACTCATCACTGAACCTTCCGATGCTGTTCACTATGCGCCTGAGTTCTATTCGGGTTTGCCAGCCATCTTACGTCCGAGGATTGCGAGAACTGCGCCTATCCAGCCAGAGCCCTGTGATAACATCAGGGTAACGTAGTCAACGACTCCAGATGTCCCGGCGAGCATGAAATGCTGTGCAAGAACAATGATCAAACCAATGAGTCCCATTCCTGCAGCTATGCCGATGACGAACTTGCCAGTTCTAACGCGGTCGGTCGTCAACATGAACGCCCCAATGATGACTCCAATTCCTCCGAGACCTGCTATGAAGCTCAGAATCACTAGCACGTTGTCAAGGATCCCAACCATCTCTGGATACTGATCAGCAACGAAAGTGATAATGGTGCCGTACATCCCGACACTGCCAATGGCGCTAGCCAAAAATAACAGAATGCCTCCTGCAAGGCACATAATGAATGCTTTCTTGTTGTGCATGATTTCACCGCTCTAACGTGCGACAATGGTCGCTCGTTTATTTGTATCTATGCGCTCAAAATCACGGAACGCGCACAACTTGAAGGGTCACGAGCTTTCTTGCACAACGAACGGAGTTGCTCTTCGTTTATGAAAAGATGCCGGGGAATCAAACCCGCATTCCTTGATAATCTTCAGTGCTATCTCGATACCCTGTCCCACATCGCGAGGTCTGTGCGCATCAGAACCAATAGTTACGGTTTCTATACCTTCTTTCCTCAGAGCAGCCACTAGAGATGAATCTGGCATTGGCTCATCCATTCCTTTCCTTAGTGATGAGGTGTTAACTTCAAAACCAACATTGAACCGCTTCATCCCACTGGCTAGATCGGACACATGAGCCTTCCAGAGCGACCTAATCTCGCCGCCGTAGAACTCCTCTCCATAGCGTCGATAGAGGTCGAGGTGGCCCAAGATATCAAACAGTCCTGACTCCACACAGTCCATTAATAGCGAGAAGTAGATGTTGCCCATTTGCTCCATGTTGTGTTTTGAGAAGAATTCATGTGACTCTTCCTTGACAGAGATGGCTAGATGATTTACTAAGTGGGTCGAACCCATTACAAGGTCGAACTCCGTATCGTGGAATATTTCGGGCAAATGGTCCATTACTCCTGGATAGTAGTCGACCTCAACACCAAGGCGTACCTCAAGCCCTTCGCCTTTGTATCGGTCCCCCGCTATCCGAATTGAGTTCTCATAATCCTCTAACCA
>WTCK01000046.1 GCA_013138615.1 Candidatus Thorarchaeota archaeon
ACCATAGAGCGGCCAGTAGCCAGAGCTATCAGAACCTTGACTCATGCTATCTGATTTGTCGCAATAGGCATTCCTTGAAGAATTACTCTCTAATGCCTATTTTTGCGTAGACCTCTGCCTTCCGAGAAGCGACCTTCTCATCCATTTCATCATGTATACTCTTGCCATGTGAGTCCATCGTCACAAGCAGTGGGCCGAATTCTTCTGCGGTAATAACCCACAATGCTTCAGGCATTCCCAAGTCATCCCAGAGGTATTCGCGAACCTCCTTGAGACCCTTAGCAGCGAGTGCGCCGCAACCTCCTGTGAAGCTGCAATAGACAGCGCCGACCTCCTTCAATGCATTGAGTGTCTTAGCGCCCATTCCGCCCTTGCCGATTATGATTCTGGCCTTGTACTTCCGCAAGAACTCATCTTCAAAGAGTTCCATCCTGATGCTTGTGGTGGGGCCTGCTGAAACTATTTCCCATTTACCGTTCTTTTGCCATGCCACCGGACCAACGTGGTATACAACGCTGCCCTCAAAGTCCACGGGCGGTTTTTCGCCTTTCTCGTACATCTCCAGAGCTCGCTCATGTGCTTCATCCCTAGCAGTGTAGACGTGTTCTCCGGTGACGAAAACAATATCTCCAATCTTCAGCTTTCGGGCGTCTTCTTCAGAGATTGGTGTCGTTAGATGATATTCAGTCATTTCACTTACCCTCCATTGGATGTGTTAAGTATGTCACATCAAGATCCTTTGATATGATTGCAGTGCTCTTTCGTGCGGCCCAACATTGTATGGCCACCCCAACGGGAAGACTTGCTGGATGTCTCATTGCATAGTCTACTTTGACACCGAGAACAGTTGTCTTGCCGCCAAGACCCATGGGTCCGATTCCGGTAGCGTTGATGGCCTCCATGATCTCAGCTTCGATTTTTGCCACCTCGGGCTCTGGATGTTTGTCATTAAGCGGGCGGAGCAACTGCTGTTTTGCAATCTTAAGAGCGATATCAGAACCGCCGCCAATTCCTACTCCGATTATGTTGGGTGCGCATGCCTTGCCCATGTAAGAGATTGCGTTATCGACCACAAGTTTCTTGACACCAGTTAAGCCGACACCAGGCTTCAGCATGCCCAGTATGCAGACATTCTCGCTGCCACCACCCTTTGGGAATACAGTGATCTCTAATGAATCACCAGATACAATCTCCCAGTTTATCCAGGGTATTTTCTTCCCAGTGTTATCGCCTGAGTTCCCGCCAACAATTGGATTGACTGCATTCGGGCGGAGTGGAGTGTCAGCAGTGGCTTTCCGAGTTGCTTTCGCAAGAGATTCTTTGATTTCTCCAATGAATGGGAACTTGTCACCGACCTTAACATAGAATATCATGATGCCTGTGTCCTGACACATTGGCACACCTGTGGCAGCCAGTTTGATATTCGTCAGAATGGCGGAGAACTGCGTTTTTGCGGTTTCGTTGGTTTCACGTGCGTAAGCCGCTTTCAGTGCGTCTTCAATCTCCTTTGGCAGCACAGTTGCTGCCTTTCTCAGAAGACGAACTGTTGTATCGTGGATAACTTGGCTTGAATCCTTCATTGTATCAGCTTCTGAACAGTGATTTTACGGGGAACGGATGTCGGGCCCCCATACTATCGTGCGACCCCATATGCCGCTTAATCTATGTTACTATGAACACGGACAGAACATCATTGCGTGATGACTATAAGAGACGGTGAGTATCCAAGGTCCGTACAACAGGTGATTGTAACAGAATGCAATTAGATCCTCTATTGGTAACTCCTACCATTTCCTTTGTCATAGCGATGATACTCCTTCTAGTGTTTAGCTTCTTTGACATCAAGGAGAGGAAAGTATCAAATGGTGTTCTGCTCGCAGGAGGATTAGTTGGGTGTGCTGTGTCAATCCTGACAGGGCAGCTCTTTAGCTACATCGTTCTGTACATCTCAGCCCTCGCCTTTGTACTAGCCCTTTCTTATTTGCTTTACAGGCTGGGTGCTCTTGGCGGTGCAGATGTGAAAGCACTGCTAGTACTCACTATCACAAGTCCTGGATTAGTTTACGGCCATTGGGAGAACCAGATCTACGAAGGTGTCATGATAGGCGCGATTGAAGTCCTCGTGATGATACTCTTGGGGCATTCTTACTGGCTGATTCATCGGCATTCCAGCCGCACGATCTCGGAAAAAAGAACTGTCCCACTACTGCCCCTGCTTCTTGGTGGATACATGGTCGTTCAAATGATTCCCTTCATCTCGCAGATTCTGCTCGTCAGCTAAATCTCAACATTGGCTGGGCCGATGTGGTCACATGACCGAAACTATAGTGTAAAAGCATAGAGAAGGGTCCAGAGCAGCACCCAGAGTAGTAGATAAGACGGAAGGGCGTTTGTTATCAGCTTCTGGCGGCCCCCTAGGGCGCCAACATCAATTTCTACAAGGTACACCAATACAAAGAGAGCCGTCACATAAATGAGAAGACCAAACATGAGGCCGCGAATTCCGGCGAAGAAGGCGCCACCGACGCCACAAAGGATAGCGCTCATGATTGCGAAAGATATCTTGACGTAGTAGTTCTGATCGTTGGGAGACCTCGACCATCGACCATATACTCGTTTGAAGAAGCTCTGCAGAGAATCCAGCTCCATCATCTATCACCGGTCCAGTTAGTGCCCCCTTAATCGACTACGTTATAACAATATCGTTCAGTTGGAGATGTCATAATGAAGGAAGCAATGAGTAACATCGACATACGACTCAT
>WTCK01000243.1 GCA_013138615.1 Candidatus Thorarchaeota archaeon
CCATGAAAGCCAGCCCAATTCGCGGATTCTGCACCGCTGATTCTATGGTCATCTCCCTCAGCGCCAATTCATCCCATTTGGCACACAGTTGATGTGTCAGTGAGGCAAGAGATTGGATGAGAGTTTCACGGTCAAGTGCACTGACTTTGTCATCAAGATTAACTAGGCCATTGTCTACAAGAGAACGTCGTACACGTGAAATAATCTGATGGGCGACATACGATTCGGGCTTCCTGCATTTGACCCGCAATGTTGGCTGGACGGATTTAGTTGCGAACCTTTTCAACCGGATATCATTGAATCCAGTTTCCTTCAACATGCGACTGAGCAGTTCCCGGGGGAAGCAGTAGCGATGCCCCATCCCTGGAGAATCCAACCCGTAGATCCAGTTCATTAGGAGCTTCCTTTGTTTTTCCCCATTCTTGAGAAAGTTCGCAAAGGTTGCTTCAATGTCTGGGGTCTCCAGAAGTAAGACACCCCCCGGTTTCAATACGCGGAAGAATTCAGCCAATGCATAGATGCTCTTCGCTGCACCGAGGTGTTCTATTGTATGCATACACTCCACAATACTAGCTGAGTCATCGGGAAATTCTAGATGATATGCAGACATGATGCGGTCTGCAACAGTGGAATCAAAAACATCAATGTTGACGTAGCCCTTCTTGTAGACTGGGCCGCAGCCCACATGGATTCGCATCGTGCTTACCTGAAGTCTTTCGGACTAATGCTTCCATAGAGTGTCCCTGGCAGATAAGTTGTGTTGAAGAGCTCCTGGTTGATGTAGGCGCCTATTGGGCTAGTTATGATAGATGAAATCAGGATTAAGAGAAGCACACTCCCCATAACCAGCTTGAAAACAATGCTCTCACCCTTGCTTACAGGCGTGCCTACTGCTTCTCGAGCCTCATTTGGTGCCAGACCTGCTTGAGCACCGAGCAGCTCGATCTTCTCTGACCCAAGGACTGGTCTTGTTAAGAAACTGCGAAGCCATTCCATAGGCCCAAGGAAGCGGCGGCTCCCTCGGATAGAAACCACATCCAGTTGATACAGACAGAGTTCCATCCAATTCATAGTTGTATAGTATGGGGTCAAAGCCGTTAAGATTATCGGTTGGCGTAGTGCAACTGACCCTGAATAATCAACGAATATTAATGTGCAAATCCCTACCGGAAGTCCTTCGGGCAAATGCTTCCATAGCGCGTACCCGGCACGTACGTGGTGTTGGTGGCGGGGTATTGGCCAATAACACCCAATGGGTCTGCCAGAACAACTGCTCCCACGATTATGAGAGTAAATACTACTACCGTTAGCTTGAACAGGATACTGCCTCTTCTGCTCATTCGAGCGTCCATAGCAGCTCCAACCTCGTTGGGTGTCAGACCAGCTTGAGCGCCTAGCATCTCGGCTTTCTCTGTGTCAAGAACTGATGTTGTCAAGAAACCACGCATCCAGTCTTTGAGCCCACCAAGCCGTTGAATGCGAGCTGCGTTCAGTTCGTAGAGAATGGATTCCCTCCAAGTCATGAGAAGAATGTAGGGCTCCGAAGCATAAAAGCTATTGATTAGCGTAATGCTAGCCAGTTTCCAGGTTATATAGACGAACTCCCCGGACCATTCCTACAAGAAATCCCGTGGACCTAAGGCTCCATACAGCGTCCCGGGGAGATAGGTCATTCTTTGCCATAGATAGTACGAGCCAACAATCACAATGAAGGCTAGAATTATCTTCAACCAATCGGGGAGTACATTTACATCAGGTCTGCTCTCTGCAACCTGGTCAACCTCCGATGCTTCAAGCCCGACCTTGGCTCCAAGACGCACTAAATCTTCCGAGGGCATTGCCTTGATTGTTGGAACCCCCGCAATTCGAAGAACCAATCTGTATAGACGCTCTCCGCCCCTTGTGCGGAGAATGTCTAGTCCGACGGAGGGGGGTTTGTTTAGAAGCATATACGAACATTAGGCTACATCGCATAAGATGTTTGCGTAGCGCGCAAGGGATGAGGCCATTTGTTGAATAGCGTAATGCCGCTTGATCTTTGGAAATACGTACGAGCTCATTGAGCCATTCCTACAAGAAATCCTTAGGCCTGATACTTGCATAGTCAGTACCTGGAACGTAGAGCGGATTCGTATACCAGGGCACGTACGACCCGGTCACTCCGATGGCACTAAGAATCAACACAACGACTATGAAAGCAACAAGAACCCACTTCAACCAAGATGGAAGGTTCGTAACATTTGGACTCCCGCTGATAACCTCGTCAACCTCAACCTCTGACAATCCCACGCTAGCGCCGAGTGGCCTGATTCTTCTTCTATATGCCGGGGATATCGGCTGAGCTTTGAACACACGTGATAGAATAGTGTACACGCTCTCTCGACCACTAAGTCGGAGTAGCTCAATCCCAACTGGAATCATGTCGACCAGTGACATGATGCAATAAAGCAGTCCTTAGAAGATATGCTTTTCCTAAGATGTCAACCGTTGCTTTTCTTGAGTTCCGCCTCAATAAGACGAAGGCAATAAGGATCTCGATGAAGTCCACCTGCCATCGAAT
Source organism: Candidatus Thorarchaeota archaeon (assembly GCA_013138615.1). Classification (GTDB taxonomy): domain Archaea; phylum Asgardarchaeota; class Thorarchaeia; order Thorarchaeales; family Thorarchaeaceae; genus WTCK01. The sequence continues at coordinate 2,561 of WTCK01000243.1, forward strand.
GAGAAACTGCAGAACAGCCACCCTTGCATATCTTACTGTATGTGCAGCTCGCGCACTCGCTGCCTAAGTCGGTCCGTCGAACTCTGCGAGTGTACGAGGAAAAAGCGCTATCATTCCAGATCTCTTTCAGAGGCCGTTCGCGAATATTGCCCTCAACGTACTCCGGAGGCAATGCAAGACACCCGAGGATGTTTCCATTGCTCTCAATCCCAAGTGTTGAGATGCCAGCTTGACAGCCTTGCCATGGATACACTTGCAATGGGGGGAGAACCCGTGAAAAGTAACCCATGTCGTGTGCACCTGCAATCATGAGCTCCTTCTTGGAGTATTTTTTCCGGGTGGCAGCAATGAATAGAGCCAGCGAATAGTACTCTTCCTTTGAGAGAACATGGTCATATGTAAGCCGCCCGTAGGGCGTGGCCATCTGTATCTGCCACGCTACGCCCGTGCCCAGCAGGAGTTTCCGGATAGTGGTAAGCTCGCCGAGATTCATCTTATGGACAGTTGTAATGACACCAGTCGGCAAGCCAGATTTCACGAATCGGCGAAGAGTTGCTACTACCTCCTTGAAGGAGCCCGGAACTCCACGAATCTTATCATGAATAGCGGCGTGGCCGCCATCAATGCTTACTGTGACCAATTCGGGGTTGACATCAAGAATTCGCTGAAATTTGCTCTCAGTGATTTTGTACCCGTTAGTGATAATCGACAAGTCCATGCCTACTTCGCGTACTCTCTCTGCGATAGATGGCCAATCCTTTCTAAGTAGCGGCTCGCCACCCATCATCGCAACGCCCTGACAGCCGATGCCCTTCAGGTCATCACATAGTTGCAGTGCCTCATCTGTGGTAAGCTCATCGCTTCGTGCTTTTCCAGCTGCAGAACCGCAATGCATACAATTCAGATTGCACTTCAGCGTGATCTCCCAGACAGCACAGCCCGGACCAGGTCGTACCACAGGTGTTCATCCATCCACTTCAAGCATCGATGCATCTTGCTTCACAACATAACTTAACTGTTCACTCTGAAGCAGTTTGTGGGTGACCCATAATAGCTAGTCTTATCAGCTTGATTGATCGGAGTCGAACTGGAAGAGTCTCTTGCAACCCATAAGTAGAATTGACCCCGAGGAAGGACAGCTCTTCTTCAGGGGGCTAGATATAGGCGACTTGGCTCCAAATTATGATTTTGAATCCATTCTCTATCTGTTGGTCCACAGCAGCCTACCTTCCGCGGAACAGCATGATGAACTTGTATCCTCGATAATACGTCTGCGAGAATCAGCTATGGAAATTCTGAGTTTGGATTCCGTACAAGGAAGCGACTGCATGTCTGCTCTAATTTGGCTGAATGAGAGCCTTAATACGATTAGAACGGAGCTTCGCCTAGATCAATTCGAAACTCTGCTCACAATGGTTGCTCTTACCCCCGTTGTGATTGCGAACTCTTGGCGGGAGTGTGAGAAACTCGAACTCATCGAACCACGAACAAATCTGAAGCATGTGGCTAACTTCATCTGGATGCTAACGGGATCACTTCCACCCACTCAAGACCTTAAGGACCTTGAAACCACGGTCATTCTTCACATGGACGACCCCGATAATCCCTCGCTTTCAGCACTGGAACGCGAAATTAGCGCTGGTGCTTCCCTCTCTGAAGCTCTGGGTTCCGCATTGCTAATTCACGGAAACCCTCTTCATCATGGCGCCGGCCTAAGAGCCATGAAGATGATAGAGGATATAGCTGACCCGACTATGGTTCGTGCCAAGTTATCAGAGAGGCTGGATTCAGGGCGGAGGATATTCGGGATAGGACATAGAATCTATCGCACAGTTGAGCCAAGAGCGGTGGTTCTAAGAAACATCCTCAAGAGACGTGCTTCAGGAACGAATCATGAGCAGCTCTACAAACTCGTTGAGAAAGTGGCGACCGTGGGACCATCCCTTGCACGTGAACGAAAGGGGTTGACACTGCATCCAAACGTGGATCTCTACAATGCTGCTGTTTACACAACTTTGGGCATACCTGCAGAACTCAACACCTCACTGTTTGCCATGGCACGAACTGCCGGTTGGATGGCACATATCCTTGACTGGAAGGCCGCGCCAAGCAAGTAGCAGATGCCCCCTACAAACGAGAAGACTTTTCTCAACGCTATGATGTACCTGCAAGTGGATGAGCGAGCATGATTGCTATTACGAATGCAACGATAATGTGCCCTGTACAGGGCGTGATAAAGAACGGCATTGTTCTGTTTGACAAGGGTAAAATCGTCAAGGTTGGCAAGTCGATAACTATACCCACCAAGGCCAAGAAGATTAACGCCAAGGGGCAGTATGTACTGCCAGGCTTCATCGACGCGCATTGCCACCATGGCCTATTCGACGGTTCGATTGGGTGGGCTGGTATGGACGGGAATGAGATGACAACTCCAATCACTCCTGAGATGCGCGGTATGGACGGCTTCAACCCGTTCGAAGCATCACTCAAGGAGATAACAAAAGGAGGTGTGACCTGCATCAATACGGGTCCCGGGTCGGGAAACGTGATATCGGGTGAGGCTTTTGTTATCAAGCCAAATGGCGGCAATGTCGTTGAAGAGATGATTGTGATGTCTCCATCTGCGCTTAAAATCGCACTTGGAGAGAACCCAAAAAGGGTGCATGGAGTAGACAACAAGAGAATGCCTTCGACCCGAATGGGCGTTGCATCACTTCTGAGAAAGACACTCACAGATGGTCAGAATTACTTGGACGAGTGGAAAGCCTTCGGTGCGAAAGCCAGAGAGGCAAAGGAGAAAGGTGAAGCGATACCTAAGATGCCCAAGAGAGACTTGGGTTTAGAAACCATAGCCAAGGTCCTCAAGAGACAGATACCTCTTCACGCTCATTCTCATCGGGCTGATGATATAGCCACTATCATTAGAATCGCAGAAGAATTCAACCTAAGGCTCGTTATCATCCACTGCACAGAAGGGCACAAGATTGCCAAGCACATTGCCAAGAAGGGAGTCCCAGCAGTTATTGGCCCTACCATGCTCTGGGTCACCAAGCCGGAAGTAGTGGAGCGAGGCTTCAAGACAGCAGTCATTCTCAACAAGGCAGGTGTGAAGGTAGCACTACAAACAGATTCGCTTACTCCAATGAATTACTTCCCGCTTCTGCCAATGTACGCGATTAAACATGGCATGAGCCGTGAAGACGCATTGAAGTGTGTCACTCTGAATCCTGCTGAGATTCTTGCGATTGAAGATCGAGTAGGGTCTCTTGAACCGGGTAAGGATGCAGACCTAGTAATTTGGTCTGGTGACCCATTCGACTTCTACAGTGAAGTCACGCAGGTCTTCATCAATGGCAAAAAGATACCTCTGGAATAGGTGTTGACTTAGAACCCCCATCCCGAAACCGCACCAATAGCTGCCTGCCTTTCAGCTTCAGTTAGGTTGTGAATGGGAGGTCGACAGTTTCCTCCAGCCAAGCCCAAGGAGTCCATCACAGCCTTTACCACAGGAACATTGTTTGCACTACCTCGCCCCTCGCGCAAGTCCTCAAGAGGAGTGATCATCTTATGAATGCGCATTGCTTCAGCCCAGTCACTCCGAACCAGAGCATCAAACATCCCAAGCGAAATCTTTGGTGCAAAGTTGCCAAGACCGGTCGTGAGGCCTCTAGCGCCTGCTAGCCAATAGAATGGAGCGAACCTCTCTGCTACGCCGCAAGACCAAATCACTTCTTCTCCAAGTGTGTATACCGTCCTAGCGAAGTCAACTATGCGACCGTAGGCATACTTCACGCCTGCGACTTTTCCGCTCTCTAGTACCTTAATCAAGACCTCATCCGTCAGGAGCGGGCCCTTCTTGTACAGAACCACGCCGACTTCTTTTGCCGCATCTATGATTCTTCGATAGTAGTTCAGGACGCCTTCCTCAGAGCTGAATACGTGCTGAGGGTACATCACCATTACTCCGTCTGCCCCTTCAGTTTCGGCGTACCGGATCATTTCGATGGCAGTGCCAATGGAGTGACCAATGCCCACAGTTACTACCATCTTGCCAGCAACAATATCAAGGGTAGTTCTCAGCACCTGCTTCCATTCATCGAACGTAAGTGAATAGAACTCCCCGGTGTTGCCACAGGGAACAAGGAACTTCCCGCCCTCCTTCAGTAGATACTCCATGTTTCCCGTCAATGCATCCAGATCTACTAAGCGGAGGTCTTTAGAAAAAGGAGTGGCCGTCGTTATGGCAACTCCCTGCAGTGCTTGTTGAAGCCGTGTGAGGTCCATCATATCACCAGCGTGCCCACGTGTTCATGGAAAGTCACGAATTAGTTGTTCTTTTGCTTCAGTGGAGGTTTTGAAGTCTAGCTGCACCTCGTGGTATGTAGTACTGCAAGGGTTCCCAGGTGCAACATGAATGCGGAAGTCAAGCGGCTTCGTTTCGACTTCAATGATATAGCTATAGGAAGTTTCACCCAACCACGGGTCTTCGCCCCGCACGCCAGTTCTGTGCCTACATATCGAGTCATAGCCCTTTCCCTTGGCGTGTGTACTGAGTATCTCGATTATGTCTTGGGTAGACCTTGCAGATTCAAGCTTCCTTGCGGCAATCTGCCTTCTGCTCTGACTCGCGTTGAGAGGCCCTCCAGCTTCGCGCTCCTCAGGGGATGCTCTGAGCAGGGCGTCCCTTGTTGAAAGGATGAGATGATGATTCGTACGAGCCATCGAATCTGAATCGCGCTCGATTTCATGCACGCCATCGCCAATCTCAATTGCTCCAACCTCATCGGGTGTCGCAATCACAAAATTACCCCACTGGTATCGCTCCCCACCGTCGAGGGAATTCACCACGATGTCATAGGCCTCATCGAGCGTCCTAGCTTTTCGCAGTAAACGCTCCATGAGAACGTCGTATGCTTCTTCAGAGTTAATTAGGACTGTTGAGTTGCAGGCTGCAAGGCCCCATCGGTTGACGCCAATGGACGCGCCCATGTCAACACCGGCACCAATCTTGATGCCAATCACCGCGAATATGTCATCCTCGAAGATGCATTGATCTTTGTAATCTGCGTAGACAAGGTCTCGATTCTTGAAAAGGAGGTATCTGTCACCAACAATCTTAGCTCCGATTGTGCAACCACCAGTCATAGGCTGGCAGGAGGCTACTCCGTTATTTCAAAGTGCTGGTCAGTCTGACTGATTCTTTCAGTTCTCCATCCCAGTTGACGCACTAGGCCGAAAGCCAGGATGAGAGCAAGGAAATTGAAAGCCACGTTGACCCAAGAAACCGGTTGAACCCGATTCATTAGTTCGGCAAAGAACCCTCCAATGAGAGGACCAAGCACCATGCCTAGATTCTGCGCACCGTTTACCAGCGACATCGCACGACCACGCTCACTCTCTCCGGAAATTCGCGCTGCCAAGGCAAATGCAGCTGTTGAAGATAACGGATAGATCGGCAGTGCCCACAGAATCAAAGCAATTTCGGGACTTGCTGCAATAGCGAAACCAGTCGCGAACAATATGTAGGAGAAATAGGCAACCACAAGCACCAATACTGGGCCGCGTTTGTCAACGATCTTCCCTACGTAGCCTGTAATCAGGACCGCTATCAGGGTTGCTGCTGCATTTGCATATCCGACGTATGCGAACGGGCCTCCAAGCTCATCCGTAATCATGATTGCCATGAGTCCAGCGATTGAGTGCATTCCAAGGGCGCTGACTGCAGCTGCAACCACTAGTATAATCATGCCGCGTCGTTTCAACAGGGCTGAGAATCCCGTATGGAATTCGTCTTTCAGGCGTTCTATGGGCCGCTCTTTGACAAAGAAGAGGCTACTAATTGCAGCACCGCCACTAAGCAGAGCGGCTACCCTGTAGAGGGTGAACATCATTTCCGGAGTGTAAACAAGCCCACTGAATAGGGCTCCAAAGAACCAGCCGGCGGACTGGGCCATCAAGAAATAGCCAAGCGTTTCTCCCTTTTTTGATGTCCTGTCCGTGAGATACGCTTGTCCCATAGGCAATGCTGCAGACGAGAAGGCTGCTCCAATTGAAACCACAATCAAGTATTGTGTGTAATTAGAAACAAAAGATGTGGCCATGAAGGTTGCTGCATAGCTGAAGAAACCAAGCACCATGAAGGGCCGCCTTCTATTGGTCCTGTCAGACAATGCGCCCCAGACATTGACAGAGAGCATTGTAACAAGTGCGGGAAGGGCGAGAGCCACAGTAAGAAGGAACTCTGATGGCACATCAAGCTCCCACTTGATGAAATGTGTGACAAACTGCCATGATATCGCCAATCCAAGTGAGTGAAGGGCATAGGCGAAGTAAACTGGCAAGGAGGTATTGTTCAGAGGTCTCATGTAGAAATCGCTCGGTTAGCAGTGCACCGAAGCTTGGCGGATATTAACCATTCTGGTTGATGCCAGTGATGGAGATCTCTTCACTATGCGGGATGCACCTGCTTCTCACCTAATTCTAGACCCAATGAATTCGACTTCGAAGGTCTTCCAAAGCGGGGGGAATCCGGGTCCGGCTACTTAGCTGCTCATCTGCTCTCAGAGTTAGTGCAAATTGCGATGTTGGTGCTTCGGTCTGAAGTGTTGTCAGATGAGGACACTCGAAAAGTGCTGACACGTCAAGGCTCTGCATCCCATTGTCATGAAGCCACAATTCGCGGAGATTCGGACACAGACCAAGAGGCTCAACATTCAATTCTTCAAACCTGTTCGAGCTTATGTCAAGTTCCTCCAGAGAGGAACAGGCACTGAGCGGAGAGAGTTCAATATCCTGCAGACGGTTGTGCGCAATCTTGAACCACTTCAACCGCGAACATTGACTCAACTGTGAGAGGTCAACACCTTCGAGTTGGTTATTTGAGAGAAAAATCTCCTTGAGATTGCACTCGTGCCCAAGATCTGGAAATGCAATGTATTGCAATGAATTCCCTGAGAAATTCAGCAGTTCAAGGCGGATACACTGATTGAGGGACGACAGATCTATCTCTTCTAGTCGGTTCTGTTGACACCGGAT
>WTCK01000090.1 GCA_013138615.1 Candidatus Thorarchaeota archaeon
TGTGTCATATGAACCACCCAATTATATTTTCTCAGCTATTTTCATTAGTTCACCCAGTATCTTTAGGCCGCCCTCAAGAATCCTAAGGGACCTATCAACCTTTGACTTGGATTCTCTGTAGATACGATCAGAGAGGTCGCCAATCTTGTGTTTCGCATCCAGCCGATTGCTCTCACGCAGGAGTTCCTTCTGCGCCTTTATCATTCGCTTGAACCAACCACGTGCTTCTTTCTTCGCGGGGCCAAACTCTTTCTTCAAGACCTTGGACTTCTTGGTGATGCGTTCACCCTGCTCTTGGTAGATTTCCTTGTCCAAGGAAGACCGGCTCTCTTTGAGCTTTGATATCTTGGATTCTAGACTGTTTAGATCCTCAATGATCTGCTCAATCCTCAAGGTCCACCTGACTTCCAATAACTCGCTCCTGCGCCTTTTCACGGCTTCTAGGGTTTCGCGCAAATGTTCCGCTCTGGATGCGAGGGCACCCTTGTCTGCATGCTCCAGACGTAGCGCTTGTCTTGTCGCCTGAATTTCCTCTATTAAGCGATCCAGCTCAGCATCCAATACGGAAATCTCGGCTCGAGCTAGAAGGCTGCATAATGCTTTCTCATCCATCCCCTTGACAAAAACGCCGAACTCAGGCAGCCTAAGAGGCTCATCGGAGATGGGAGCAGTCAAAGGAGGAGCGTCTTCTTCGCCACCAAAATCAATCAAGTCTGAATGTTCATGAAGTGGCTTGCCACAGGATTTGCAAAACCTGCCTTCAGGAACTTCTTCCCCGCAAGAAGAACATACAACCAGTTTGTCTGACATTTAGCTTGACCGTCCTTGTTCAGAAATCAGGGCCAAGAGCATGCAGCCCAGATTGAATGCAGATACCTCTATGTCATGTGAGAGTTCCTAGTCGTCCCGCTGCCGCGTCAAGCTTGCCCTTTGATGAAACCAATGAATCAACACCGTAGCTGGACAACACCTTAAGCTCCTCGACTAGAAGAGCGATAGCTTTGATTGGAGGTATTTCTTGTTGATCAAGAGTGCCATCAGGAAAAGTAATCGATGCTTCAATCCACTTCTCCATGGTGTCATCAACAGGATAAAGCACGTAGATGTAATCATCATTGCTGCAGATGAAGGAGGGTGTATTCTCCCACGCCTGAGCCATAAGCAAGCCAAATGCCTTCGCGTTTTCAGCTTTGTCTGCCATTAGGATTCTCCCTCGCGGGTCAGATGAGAGTGTACCAAAGATTGCCTTATTTGTGTTCCTCATTTGGACGGGAAGATATGGGGAGAAAGGGATGGGCACGAGTGCTCCATCTTACTCACGGACGATGCCAAACGAAGGAGTAGTAGGCGATTGTCGTATTCTCTTTGATTGTTGCGATTATGAATCTCTTCTTGACGCTTGTTGCAAGGCGCCCAGCCCTGACAATGTCAAGAGGAATCAATCCTTTGCTCCGGGGGTTGACGTGAACCATGAATGGAGCGTGGTCTTTCCCAGGACCCTTCTTATAGACGGCAAAATCAGTGCCAAACTTCAAACCGGGGCGCACAATGTAGCCCTGTTCACGAAGGTGAGTGTACACCAAGAAACGATCAAGAAACTCGTCAGCAAAGGTGAGTCCAATCTCAACAATCTCATCCGTCGTCAATGGTCGGTTCTTGGTTGCGACGTTAACACTAAGAGTGCCTATCTTGGTTAGGTAGGCTGCCTCGAGAAGTGAAAGCTCGAGGGGTGTTTCAAACTCTGCACTCTTCGGCTTCCGTATTCCTACTGGCTGCCCGAAATAGCCCGCACTATACAGTTGCATTCCATATTTGGAATCCCAAACAATGGCCCTATCGCCGACTAAGTCAGCCACAGCCACCTCATCCAGATTCGTAGACAAACAATGCACCGGCCAGACTATGTGTGCAGATTTAGCGACAGCGAACGGATTGTGATTGCTGCATCTTCGCTGAGGTTTGCAATCTCCTCCATCACATTCACAAAGTCTCTCAGTCGAAGAATCTTTGCTAACTCGATTTCGGACGTGTAGAGTGGCTGAAGAATACCTCTTTGCACGATGTCAATCTGCTTTTCAATCCTGCAAATCTCGTCCGCTTTCTTCATAGCGGTTTCCATGTTGATAGAGAGAAACCTGACTGCCTCTCGCACCTCAGTAACTATCGATAAGACTAAGCCGCCAAGTTCCTGCAACTTTTTCTTCAGTGCGCCTTTAGGAACCCAGTTGTCCATGACCGCGGCGAGATGATAGCAGGCGATTTCAGCCCCGTCCACAAGCTTGTCATTGTAATGCACGAGACGTAGTAGGTCCTCACGTTGCATCAGAGAGTTGGCATCAGCCAGTTTCTTCATCAGGACACGCTTGAGTTCATCGCCCTTCTCTTCCAGAGTGGTTACCTTGGCTAAGTCCTTCTTACTTACAGTCTTCTGTTCATCAAGCCAATCAGTGAGAATTGTTGCAGCTATCTTGTTTGCTGATAACACCACACGGAAGTGTTCCTCTAGCATCTGAGTAACGTTGGCCAGTTCTTGTGTTAGGAACCTTCCATTATCGAGAACCATCTTGTACACTACGCTCCAAGAAGCGTAGCCATTTGGGCGAGCTTTTAAATCTTGGGTACTTTAGAAGCCGTGGGAGGCATACCCAATGGAACTATGGCAAGTAATAGTAGCTCTGATTCAAGGTCTTGTGGAGTGGCTCCCAATCAGCAGTGAGGGACAGGCAATGCTCTTTGTCTACGGCATGGGTGCGGTGCCAAAAGAGAGCCTCCTCACACTCGTGATTTGGTTGCACATCGGAACTACTCTCGCAGTGATTGTTCGTTATCCGCGAGACATCGTGGGATTGCTGACTATGAAAGACAAGCTGTTGTTCAAGCGCCTTCTTATCGCCACGGTGGGCACAGCGGTTACTGCGGTTCCATTGTACTTGTTGCTAAAGGGCAGTTTCTCAACAATCGACGGTGAAATCTTGAATATTGTGATTGGGGTTCTTCTAGTAGTCACAGCAATTGTTCTGTACATGCCTACTAGAAGAGATAGCACATCGGAAGAAGTAGGACGTGAAATCGATGACAAGGAGGCGTTGATTTCAGGATTGCTCCAAGGTTTTGCTATACTCCCCGGACTGAGCAGGTCAGGAGTAACCATTTCGTCACTACTCATGCAGCGTGTTGACAAGGAAGCAGCAATGAAGTTCAGCTTCCTCATGAGCGTCCCAGCTGTTGTGGGCATCTTCGTACTGGACGTGGTGATAGGCGGATCGCCATTGCCTGTAAGTGTGATAGATCTTCTTCTGATTGAAATGATTGTGTTTGTGACCGGTCTTCTATCGATGGAATTCCTTCTGCGCCTCACGGGGCGAGTTAGATTCTGGATGCTCTGTTTGGTTCTCGGTGTGATCGCAATCTTGTTCGGGATTCCCGCGCTATTCAGCTAGTTTGTTGAGCTCGTTTCTGCAAGACGATTGCGATTGGGGAATTCGCTTTCCTCCATTCTGCAAGCTTGCCCTCGTAGTTCAGGGGAATCGGATGGCGTCCGTGGTTGCCTATTATCATGAATAGTGTGTCATCCCTTGCTTGACGATATAGGACCTTGATCCAGTTGTCAGTGCGTCGCACGATTTTCTCGAGTAATGTCTTCGGGGGCGTTCGATGCCCATACTGGGCATAAAGACTCTCAAAGTCTAAGAAGTGCATGAATAGTAGTTCACTGCGGAAGACCTTCTTTGTTGATTCGACATAGGTTGCCATGTCATCACGCGGGTTCACGGTGTATGCGGAATCAAAACCAAAAGTGTTCATGTCGTCTTCACGGCAGATGACATGAGTGAACTTGCCCTGACTCTTTACGTATTGCATCAGGTGGAACTGCTGGTCGAGGGGTCCACGGAGTATGGAGTTGATTAGAGGCACAGCATAGGGGTCGCCTGTTTCAATGAGCGCGAGCACCTCCAAGTTCTTGATTAATGCCTCGGGTTTGTAAACGACCGCTTCGAATAGACCGAAGTTGTCAATCATCACCATGATGACAGCCTTTGGGTTGAACCGTTTTACAATCTCCTCATTCGCAGGGGGCATGCCTGGGGGAACCTCAAGACGAAGTAGCCGCAGAATCGTGGATGGAAATTGTTCAGCAGTGGTTCGGACTTGTGGAAACGAGATTGTGAGAGCCTCCAGTGTGCTCCAGTGACACCATTGATAGAGTTATCGCATCTGTGTGAGTGAATCAGCATGTTTCTGCTTAAGCTTGTTGCTGCACTGATTCAGAGCTTATTCCAAAAGCCTCATTATGTATCATGGCTGGAAACAATACGAGTCAAAGACCATGGATATCAGGGACATTGTCTACAGCAGCAGTATCAGGTTCATACTCTCTGGCGGGAAGGGCGGCGTTGGAAAGACCAGTTGCGCCGGCGCAATGGCAATCCTGTCGGCCAAACATGGATACAGAACTCTAGTTCTCTCCACCGACCCAGCCCATAGTCTTAGTGATAGTTTTGACCAGAACCTGAGTGGCGGAAATGAGGTATCAATAGAAGGCGTGGATAATCTCTGGGGACTGGAGATCAACACCGAGAAGGGAATGGCCGAATTCCAGAATGCAATGGGATCAGGCGCGATGGGGCCTGAAGGAGCGATGGCCGCACAGTTAATGGGTGATATGGCCGGCATGTCCCCGCCAGGCTCTGGTGAAGCCATGGCATTTGGGAAGATGTTAGAATACCTGGAAGACAGTTCCTACGACCGGATCATATTCGACACTGCCCCCACCGGACATACTCTGAAACTGCTAGAGCTGCCGGACCTTCTTGACAGTTGGATGGGAAAGCTACTCACAATGCGACAAAGAATGAGCTCAATGATGGCGGGTCTCAAGGGCATGTTCGGAGGAGCTGAACAAGAAGACAATTCTTGGCAGATGATGCAGCTGATGAAGGACAAGATACGAGCTGCACGAATCGACCTGTCCGACCCTAAGCTGACACAATTCGTGGTAGTCCTGATACCCGAAGCGATGGCCGTCTTTGAAACCCAACGGCTTATGCATAGCTTGGATAAATGGAGTATTCCTGTCAGCAGTGTTGTGGTGAATCATCTTGTGCCACCAAATCCAACGTGCAAGTTTTGCGATGCCCGAAGGCAAATGCAGCAGGCAAACCTCAAGGATATCAGAGACCTATACTCTGAACTGAGCTTGACGGAGGTTCCACTCTTTGAGGGGGAATTAAGAGGCATTGATAACCTAGAAAAGCTGGGAAGGATCCTCATAGGTGAAACGGAGGAGTAAGTATTGAGATACGTTCTAAAGAGAAAGATTTTGTCTGTCCTTTTTGTGCTTCTGTTTTTAGCTTCGATCCTAGTAGCAGCGGCCTTAGTATACAAGCCATAGAAAACAGTGAAGGAAAAATGGAGCGAACTAGACGCCCTTAACTCGTTTAACAACAGGAGGGCGAATCTTGTATAGAATTCGTCCACCACAGTAGGGGCACTTCACGCCTGGCAATGTTTTCAGTCCTTCGGGCGTAACCTCATGCTTACAGGAAAAGCAAGTGTAGACCATACTTAAGCACCAGCCGGAGTCACTTCAAGTTAACCATAAGAAGTTTTGCCTCGGACAATGTGAAGTTGCCGCCCTATACGACCACTCCGCCAAGCAGAGTAGCACTCAACACTTCTGTCACTTTGACATTTACAATGGCTCCAGGAGAATATCCGCCGTGTACTGTCATGAGTGGCCCGTCACCTAAGGGGTACACCATAGTATGACCGTGTCGGCTCCAGGATGGTTCACCAGCAACCCCCCGTATTACTCTACCAACATAGGATTCTTTCTTGCGACGATTGATTTGGTTTGCTGCCATTCTCAGCCGCTCGCCTCCAGGGTCGCGCATGTTAGGTTCTTGGAACTCCTCAAAGGCGGACCCCGGCAGGGCACGGAACCCGTACATTATGATTCGAGCGGCACCTGCTTCATCTAGTTGGCGCATTAGGTTCACTGACTCTTCCACCGTTACCGAATTCTCACCAGGAAGGCCATAGATGAAGTAGACATAGGGAGACATTCCGTGTGCCTTTGCGATCTTAACAGCTCTCACAACATCTTGCGGGCTACCACACTT
>WTCK01000040.1 GCA_013138615.1 Candidatus Thorarchaeota archaeon
ACCTCTGCATCGATTGCCGGTTCTGTCGACGATACAGTTTCTGTTTCAGCTACTGGTGTTGTGACAGTGGTAGAGGTGACAGAACCCTCCTGTTCCTCTGCATAGGGAACCGTTTCATAGCCATCCTCCGTGGAATCAATCCGGGTCTGAGCAGCATCAACCTCCTCAGTTCGCCGCCGCACAGTGATCATCTCGCTCACCGGCAAATCAGGCAATTGAACGCCCGCCGTTTTTGCGGCCACTTGAAGCATAAGGCGAATGAATTCCTCCCGTCGGGTCTTATCTGTGGCGACCATTTGGAAAGTCGGTGCACCAAGTAATCGTTTGATCTTATCGCTCTGCATTGACTCAGGAAGGTCCTGCTTATTCGCGATGATGAACAACGGAACCGCAGGTGCCTCTTTCTTGATGTTACGAAGAAGCGACTTAGTCTGCATCACATTCCTGAAACTAGAGTCTGTAATGAGAAAGATGACATCGGTACCTTGGAAGTAGAACGCCCATAGGTCCTGAAAAACGGCCTGTCCAGCGAAATCCCAGATCGTAACGAGAAAAGTTCCGAACTGTATGGTTTCGGACGAATCAACAGCAACGTTGATTGTGGGTGTATAGCCCCCTGGTGCGGGTTCCCGGCCAAACAGAAGCCTCAACAGCGTGCTCTTGCCCACACCACCGGAACCCACGAATGAAATCTTGAAGCGTGTAAAGATGAGTTCGCCAAGAATGTCCTGCAAATTATCCTTGACATACCCCATGCTCTGACCGCGAAGAGCCGTTTCTATTCGCGATGCACCCTCTCGTGCTTTGTGCTTAATCACGCGATCCTCATCTCTGCCGTCTGTAACAAGCATGAGAATTAGGTCCTCACCGACCAAGTGGTGGAAGACCTTGTGTTCACCAACAAAAACGGGTGTATCTTCCGAAAGGCCCTCTGTAGCGAACAAGTCTTTGAATCCGTGCAGGAACTCAACGACATCGTTCTCAATGAAGTCTATCTTCCAGAAACGTGTTGAAACCACAATGGAGCCTGTGTCTTTTTCAATCAAAAGGACATTGTGAATCATTTATCATCGGCCTCATTCAACACGGGTCTACAACGTTTGTCGGTCTTTAGGTTCTTTGCCTACAAGAGTTCTAGAAATACTAACTGTAAATGAAGATTACGGGGGGGTAGTGTTCGCAAACTTCAGCTCGATATAACCCCTGCGGTACAGCTCGGAGAAGACCGTAATCAGGATGGTTTCATCAATGCCTACCTTTGTTGCGATACTCTCAATGCTGCTCTTGCCGTCAACAAATCCAAGAATCAGCTCGGAGTGTGAGTACAAGCTTAGCACTTGGGCACTTGGTTTCTGGATGACCTCTGGAATATCACTTGGGATAATCAGCAGCTTCGTGTCAATTGCGCCCATTCTCTTTAGATAGTGCAGGGCACCAAGAACCATCCCCGGCCCTTTTCCAACCACTAATTGAGAAAGCGGTGTTTGCCCATCGATACTATTCCAGACGGTTTCCAAGAACTTGCTCATCAAGTCAGACTGAAACCAAAGCCAATCAGGCTCCTCTATCCTAGTTGGACATGTTCTATCAGACCAATTCTCAGAGGGAATAGTTGCAAGAAGCTTGATCATGAAAGGACCGTAAGCATACAGGTCACTTGGATCCTCAGTTTCCTTAGGCATTTCATCAAAATAGATGCTTGGCAGGATTGAGAAGCGAGACCTCACCAATTCCGGGTCTTCTTTATCTCCGGTAACAAGGGTGAAAATAAGGCCCTCGCGTTCCAGTATTGCGTATTTCAGCTCACCAGTCTGAAGCAGGGATGTTTCAGTGCGGCCGCTGGAATCTAGATCGAACTGAGATATCGCTGCAACGACATTGGGAGCTCGCCTTAGATACTCAGATTCCGATTCGTAGAAATAAGAAAAGTGGGGGGTTCCTGTAGTCTTGTCGATAACAAAGAATGCTTGGTGTCCAATATCAGGACCTTCTTCTTCGGAAGCAGTTGGGCTTTCTTTGGTGCCCAATTGATCAACTACCCATTTTTCTCGAGCCAGTTCTGGATGCATGTCGGTGAATCCGGACATCGCCAAGACGGAGAGCAGCAGGTCTGTAGGGCTACTAGAAACTGAATCGCAAAGGTCGATGTCTAGAAGGAGCTCTAATCTGCGAGCGAACTCAAGCTCTTCGTCCGATCCCGGAACAACTAGAATCGTAGCCTTGGAGTTGGCCCTAATCCTATCGATGACCGCTCCTAAATCGTGAGCTGAAGGCAATGGCGGAGCAACCACGAGCACAAAGACTTGCACTTGTTCCATATGGTCAGGCCACTTTGCCTTGGGAACTTCTGCAGTTGTATGCCGCATCGCGATGACATTATACGGTCCAATTGAAACAGGTTTTGCATAGGGCGAGGATTGGTCACTCGGGCGTTTCACGAGCATCGCTACAGCTGAACCCGACTTATCTTCAGAAGCAGGCGAAGAAGCTGAGAAGAAACAAATAGACAGACGCTTCTTCAAACAACCAGAAACCATGTCACCAAACGATTGTCTGGCATTTCTTTTCGATGTTTCC